>CAZBSL010000158.1:0-6864 GCA_964494265.1 uncultured Bacteroidales bacterium | reverse complement strand
TAATTAATTGTTAGAACAATTGGAGAAATAGTTCTTTCCACACCATCGGGATCACGAGCAATAATGTCTTCAAACACTATATTTTGCCCTCTGTTTGTTCGTTTAATTTGTTCTATCATCTCATCCGTCAGATATGAGTTACTTGAATTAAAATGATAAACTTTAAAACCTCTCTGAATTGTCATAGTAAAAGAACTAATTAAAAAAGAATGATCGAATTCAAAGTCGGAAGGCATTTTGGGAGATATTACCCCCGCAGCAATCATAATTTCCCGGTCGATTACACCTGAATTTTTATTTGCAATTGTGGCAACGGGATTAGGAAGTCTTTTGACTCTAAATTTTTTAACTCCTAATTTCCTTATAACACCATTTATATTTGCTGAAATATTTATAATTGCCTCAGTGAAATCGGGGGGAATATTCACAATCCAATCATCGTTGGAAGGATCACGTTCTAAAGTACCACAGGAAATGGAAGGTATCAAATTTTCTTTAGGTATTCCGGAAATTGAAATAGAAACAGGATTGCCAACACCAATATAAAATACATTCATTTTTTTTGCTGATATAGTATAAGAAGGTTCGGCTACAACATATTCACCATTAAAATGATAATCCTGAATTATTCCGGTGCTGGTTTTTGTCCTTACAATTCCTGCGTATTTTTTTATTCCTTCCGATCTGGCAGGGAACATAATGTTTGTTTTTCCGGGTATTCTATCCAGTAATGTAGCCTGATCTAATTGTGATAGGGGCAGGTAGTCAACACCTTCTAAAAAGTATATTTCAGGATTCTGAGTTGTGTCATAAGCAGCTACTATTATCTCGGCCTTATATTCGTCGCCAATAAAAACAAAATTACTATTTGGAAGAGTCTTCGCTTCTATTCTATCAAACTTAAATTCCCCCTGCCCAATTGATTTATGCAATAAATTAACAACATCATATTCTGCATTATAAACATCTGAAATAATTTTATTTAAAATAGGAATATCTGCTGCAAGAATAGTGTTGTAAAAAAAGTGTGTCTCCCAATTTTGCTCTTTCCCGTCAGCATTATAATAAGGGCCTTCAGTTGAAAGACCGAGGTTTACAATATCTGAGTATTTCGGATCAACCAATTTGAGCATTATCTTATTATACTCATTTATTTTATCTTTTAATTCTTTTGAAACACCATCGGAGCCATCATCCGAATTTCCCATAAAATAATTTGTGGGTATAGTGTTATTGTCTTTCTTTTGTATATCTTTAACAGAGATGGTTTTTGCCGAATCAATAGAGATTCCTTCGGTTTTTGAGATTAATTCATATCGAATATTATCGATATATTGAACCATCTCCTGAGAAAGAATTTTTGCTTCTTTTGCTTTTTCCCAGAAAGGCTTTACTTTAATCCGGTTTAGTTGATAAATTTTTTCAAAATTTAAGTAAATATCCTGCAATTTTTTTGAAAGATTTTCATTTGACTGTAAAATATTTTCATCCACAACAACAAAGGCATTAATTACATCCTTGGAAACATTTAGTGCTAATAAAGCCAGCAAAACTAAGTACATCATACCTATCATTTTTTGCCTTGGTGTTTCTCTAATTGCTCCCATTTGTAACTAACTGTTTGTTATATAATAATATCAACTATTGAGTGATTGTGTATTGCACATAAACTGTAGTTGCACCGGATAGAAGTTGTGAATAGTCGGTTATAATAAACGAGTATGAAATACGATGGCCTTCATTCGTTCCTGATCCTGTATAACTAGTACCAATATTATCAATCAATACACGTGGTATATGAGTAACAGTTATTTTTCCGGTAGGTGTTCCCTGTTTGCCTTTACTCATCCCTATATAAGGGCTGGCTTCGATGTGCATCTCAAGTCCTTCAGGAATACTACCTGCAGCTATTTCCACTGTAATTGAGATGGTTGGATCGGACGGATGAACTAAGGTTGTATAATTAAGCCATTGTGAATCGTCAGTAATAATGCTTTTTTGTAAACCTGCATTGAATGAAGGAGTTAAATCCATATATATTGGATTTATATTTGTTACTGAAATACTGTTTTGTGCATTTGATACACAACTTATTGAAAACAATAATATCCAATAAATAATCCGTAGTTTGTTCATTATGATAATATTTTTTTTGTTATAAAATTACAATTTTTTCTGAAACTTTATTCTTCTAGATTTTTTCTTTATAATTACTTTAAAATTTTTCTCTTGCTCTGAAGTTAAGTTAATATTATATTCGTCGGTTTCCAATTTGTATCCTTTTGGTATTCCTCTGTCGTAAACTTTTACTTTCCATTGCCCTGGCCTAAGGTCATTAAAATTGAAGGTTCCATCATTTTTTGTGAATACTCTATATGTTTCATTTCCATTACCGGCTTCAATGATCAGGTTTTTCAATTCTTCTTTTACCGGAATAAAACCTTCCTTATCCTTATTTTCATCCTCCTCAATAAGTATAGTACCACTTATTTTCCCTGATTTTGTTAATGAAACTTCAAAAGAATATTGCTCTCCTGGCATAATTTCTATTTTATAAGGACCAGGTGTTTCAGCAATAGAATTTAGTCCTGATTTTGAGTTATCCATGAATAAAAAATGTGTTCCTGTTTTAACAAAAGGAAAGTCAAATTCGCCATTTTTATCAGTAATAGCAATATTACCGGCGAGAGTAAATATAATCCCTTCAACATTATCCACACCTTTGTTTATTACTTTACCCTGAAGGCTTCCAATATCTTCCTTCCTCGAAACCGGAATATTTAAAGTATAAGTGTAATTTAAACTTGCGGTCAGTTGGGTATTATTAATGGAACTTTTTCTGAGGTTATAATTTACACTTGCTCCAATTTCATGCTTATTATTTTTCTTGTAGTTAACTTTTAAAGCAAGTAAACTCCTGTTTTTATAATATTCAACCAACTCATAATCGTTTTGGTATTGAAATATAATTGTCATCCTCTTTTTCCAATTGGCATTAATTTTACCACCATAGAACAACCTTGTATAATCATCCCTTAGGTATTGTTGACTTCCCACATAACTAACAAAACTACTTATAAATAAATTTTTATTGATTTTATATTGAAGTGTTAAATTGGCATTTAATACATCGGTTAACTCACCTTCTTTCAATTGAAGTAAATTTTTTGTTTTACCCATAGCACCGTAAACTTTTATTCGTAATCGTTTTACTTTACTATTAAGTGTGATTCTCACTGTATTTTCCTTATAATTAAATTGTTTTGGTGTTCCCATATCTTCTCTTCCGCTCATTCTTACCCCGATGCTTATATTATGCTTATAATTAAGTGCATAGCCTAACGTAAAATTTAAATTGTTACTAAAAGGCGCATTTGCATACATTGTATCTAAAGCAAAATTAAAATGGTTAAGATTGTAATTAACAGATAGGTTTATTTTACGTAAAATCAATGTACTTAGGCCTGATGATATGTATCGTGAGTTTGATAAATAGCCCGGAAAATCTTTATCTGCTGTAGTGTAGTTGAAAAATAACCTGTGACGGGAATATTTTACTTTTAATGCTGTTGAGTATGCCTTGGTCATTTTTCCATTTGCCATTCCTGAAGCATACTCAAATTTAATATTACCCCATGAAAAGGGATTAGCTTCTCCTGAAATTGTGATTAGTAGAGCTGTACTGTCTGTTACAAACGATTTGTTAAGAACACCTGCATTTAACCGCAACTTTTTACTTGAAGAATAGCTGCCGAAAAAAGAAAATACTCTTTTTATATCAGGATAAAATCGAGGATAATTAATAAATGATCCTACACTTATTTTCTTAAACTTATGTTGATATTCAATACCTCTGCCATTTCTTGAGCCTTCGGTTAAATCGGTTAGCCTATAACTATTATCACCGATTACTATTTTTGAATTTCCTGATGAATATTTTACATAGTACTCATCAGTTTGCCCTAAAATTGGGTTTCCTTGTCGGTTGGGGCCACGAAAATGAAAATCAACTTTCCTGTTTTTTTTTTTTGATATTATGCCTCCTCCTTTTATATCGAACATTGCACCGGATTTTCTATCACCAAGTTGATTGTCAGTTACAAGGAGTCCTGATATTTTAACGGGAATTCGGTTATAGCAATCAAATTGAGTTTTAGTGGAAGGAATTACATCAAAAATATATGAAATATTGCTTGTTGTTTCAGGATTTTCAATAATCGTTGCTGTAAGACTTACGCTATTTCGTGTATATTGTATTATTTCTTTTACTGTAGAAGCTGAAACAGTAGTAAATATCAAAGAATCTGAGGCTATAGTGAAATTTCTGATTTCCGGTTCGTTTTTGTTTATAATCACTGCCTTAATATTTGCCTCTACATTTGATAAATTTTGTATCATAAATTGTACATTCATCGTATCTCCGGAAAATACATATTCAGGTGCTTTTGCCACTTTTGCAAGAATCTCATATCTTGGTTTTACATAAACAGGAATTTTAACCGAACCAATTTTGGTATTTTCTGATTTTTCATATGCCTCAATTTCGATAGTATAATCACCTACTTTGGTTGACTCCTGAATATAAAAACTAAAAATTTTTAATTTTTTACTGGCTTTCTCAAGAAAAACAGATGAATAATTTGTTATTTGACTCCAGTTGTGGGGAACTATAACTTTAAGGTGGAATTCTCTTGCGGTTTCGGAATTATTAATCAGCATAACAGCTATACAAGAAGAAGAGCCGGGTGTAAGTTCTATCTTGCTTTTTTTAATTAATTGTATGTCCAAATCGCCATTACCTGCAATAACTGCAAATGAAATTAAAAAGCATGATGTAAATATTAAAACTCTTTTCCACATTTACATACTTTTTTTAATTTACTACAACTTTATCGGTTTAATCCATACACTTACTCTTTTTTTATGTGATGTAAAAAGTTTGCTACCATTTACAGGATACCGTCACCTTTATTATATTGTCTGTCTAAAAATATAAAGTATATTCCAGGCCGAAAACATCTTCTTCCTCTCCTGCTGCAATTATTAAGGTCTGATATGTTTTCTCTCCTTCTATTCCTTCCAGATTAAACCTATAACGTGCAGAAGTTGTTGGGAAAAGTCCTTTTTTAGGCGCTTTTATTACTTTAACAGATTCGCCTGCTTCATTAAACAATTCAATTGATACCTCGGGTACAATATAATGTTCTCCTTTGTTAACAACATCAACTGCTAAAAACAATTGATCACCTTCGGTAATTAATGTTGGTTCTAAAAATTCTAATTCACCAATACCCTTATCCGAAGTTTCAGTAACTATCTGGATAGCATACCGTGTTACCGTTTTAATATTTAATTGCCCGGGTTCATCCGGGTTGATTGGAATAACTCCTTCAATCATTAATACACTCCAATAAGAGCCAATAATGCTATCGCTTTGGGGTATGGTAACTTCGTATTGAATGTACATGGTTTCATGCCCTTTTACTATTACCGTTTTAGGGCTATATTGTATCCATTTTGCATTTGAACGATTATGAGTAACAGGTTCGTCATAAAATGTAAAATCTTCAAAATTGTATAGCAAATCAGTTTGATAGACCCTAACCTCCTGGTCATTGTCCTCGCTATTTTGTATTTTAATTTCACCTTTATAAACATCGCCTCTCATTCCCTTGTGTATATGCTTTAAACTTCCTACTACTTCTACTGAAGCTATTGAAAGCAAGGGAAAGACACATAAAAAAATACCTGCAAAAAAAAGTTTGATTGTTTTCATATTTCTTTTTATTTTAATGGTTATTAAGCAAATTTATAAAAATTTATTTAATAATTAATTTAATTATAAAATTTATTAATTTATTTTGCATTTCATCTGTATGAAATTGCTTTGAATATTCTTATTGTTCCGAAAGTTACTGGAGTTCGGTTGTTGAGAATTGTTTGTTCCGACAGATACTTTAACATTACGAACAAATATTAAATTATTTCGAGTTTCAAAAATAAGGGGGCATTACACCCCCTTATTTATTTAATAAATGAACACTATTATGAATATATCTAATTACAAAAAATTAGCGTATTTGATAGTGCTTGAAATGATGTGTTACTATGGAGTGTTGGTGATTGTTAAAGTAACTGTTGCGGTAGAACCTTCAGTGGCTACAATACTACCATAATCACCAACATCACCGGCATCCCATGCATATGAAAATATATATCCATCATCGGCGGCAGTACCGGTAAAACAGCTTCCGATACCAGTAACTAAAGTTACTGCTCCGGCTAAATTTACAAGTGCAGTAGCTGAAGTACCCGTTCCTAATATTCCTCCCTTGTTAGCATTTGTAGGTATAGCAGTTGCCACAGTTAAAGCAGTTCCGGTGGGTATTCCGGTAATTGCAGCTGTAATTGTACGAAGTTCTACTGCACCAACGATAGAAGAAACCTGTGCGTAACCGGTACCAGTACCTCCGGTAATTTGAGCACCTGCTGTTGTAGTAGTAAGTTCTAAAGGAATAGCAGCGGCAGGAGTAGTCAGAAGGCAAACTTCAGGTATTCCCATAGTTAAGGAATGGTTATCGGTTTGTGCACTTACGTTCATGGTTAGCATGAAGCATGCTACCATCAATCCAATAGTTAATTTTAATTTTTTCATAACAATTTTAATTTATGTTTATAATATTTTTTCGACAAAGGTAAACTGTATTTTAAAGAAAAATATAGGTAGCTTGCTGAAAATTGCTTCATAAAAACTGAAATTCGGTTCATAAAAACTGATAACAATTTAAGCAAATTCGCCTCCCGTGAATTGACTCCACTTTATGTAGTACATATGTGTGTAATTTGAATTTTAAATCCACTTTC
>CAZBSL010000157.1:4135-6867 GCA_964494265.1 uncultured Bacteroidales bacterium | reverse complement strand
TTCATTTCTAACTTTATGAATTTAGATTGAACTGAAATTAGGGCTTATTTCTTTTTGTTTTTTTTATGCTTTTCACTATCATCAACTAAATGCTTTTTCCCGGGACTTGTGGTTGCTTTTATACCGCTTAAAACAGTTTTCCAGATGTAGTTTAAAATGCCTTTATTCTTATTTCTTTCAAAATTCAATTCTGCAATTCGTATTGGTTTATCGGCAATAGGATTATTTTTCTTGATGATTATATTAGCTAAAAAAGAAAAGAGTTTTTTTTCTTTAACCTCATCTTCATCAACATCTTTTAATATTGTTACATCCAAATCATTATATAAAAATTCCATTTCCCCACCTGCATAGTCATTGTTTGCATTTGCCCTGAAACTTACACTTTTAACATTTCCACTATCAATTTTCACGGAAGCATTAGGTATTGTTATTGTATTCAATTCTTGCATTTCCATCTGGCCTAAGGAACCGGAAAATGAAAAAGTATCAATTTTTCCGGCCAAAGGCAGTAAAATTTTTGCTTTTAATAGTCCCTTATTCATTAACATGCTTGTTGATGTGATTTCCATTAATTTATTTCTCTTCAGTATTTTTGGGTCATTTGTAATATTTTTGATCAAAATATTCATCTTATCAAAAAACACCATTCCGGGTTTTTCTGATTTTTTAACCTGTTCTTCATAAGTAATTTTTGCAGCTTTTATGGAGATAGAATCAATGTTTATCGGAAATTTCAAGTTATGAACAGACTCTTGTGGCAGTTTCGGAAAGTTATTGTAATTAAATGGCATACGTTTATCCCTGTAAATATTTGTTTTTAATTCACAAATATCAATGAACCTTAGATTTAATTTTTTATTAAAAATAAGTTCATCAAAGTCAAAATCTTTTAATTCAATTTTATTTATGGAAAGTTCAGCAATATCGGTTTGAAATTCGATTTTTTGTCCGAAAGTAACTCTATCATACAAAGGAATTAGTTTAAAAGATTTTATAAATATATTTGATTTTGTATAGCAAATGTGGGCATTATCAAAATGAATTTTGTAAAGATTATTTGGAAGAATATAGTTTGGGTTATTAATATTTATTTTAAAATCTTTAAAATCAATACTTCTTTTATCTTTCTCCGAATTATTTGGATCAATTATAAGGTCAGTTAAAAGAAATGAAAAACTTTTAATGCTAATATTTGGAGTTTTTTTATTTGCCTCAAATACTTCAAGCGAACTTTTGAAAATATTGAATTTATTGACGTTTATTGAAACTAAGGGTTTGATGTCAATAGAATCAAAGCTAAATTTCTTTGTAGTCTTTTTGTTTGTTTCTGTTTTTGCTAAACCATTTAATTTAAATACTTTAATGTCTGGCTTTCTGATAATAAATTTATTAATATCAATAATTTTATTATAATAAGCTTTTAAAATTTTAATTCCTGATAGTTTTATAAAAGGTATGTGAGCTTCATAAAGTGTTGAAAATTTTTTGTTTGTATTTTTTGTGTTTTTTAAAAATAAGCTATCGGGACATATGTTTAAATTTTTAATTTTTACACTGCTGTTAAAAATATTAACACTAATTTTATCAAAACTTATTAAATATGGTTCAACCGGATTTTCTGATAAATATGTATTAACTTTATTTTCAATAACTTTCCCGATCCATATATTAGCGATTATTGTAACAATTAAGAGAAACAGTATTATTGAACCGAATATCCATGCTAATCTGTAGTAGATTTTATTTTCTTTTATCTTATTAATAAAATTCTTTAATCTTCTGCTGAAATTTGCTTTAAAATTCATGCGGATTATATTTATAATTTTTGATAAAGATAAATTAATTTTTTACAATTGCAGCGTTCAGTTTGTAGATTTCCGGATTAATGTTTCAGGTAATAGAAAAAATGTTATAGGTTTATCCATTGATAATTTGTAATTTACAACTACAAATGGAATTGAATGAAAAAGGCTAAAGAAAAGTGTGAAAGTATTGGAATAAGAGGAATGAAAATTGGGAGGCTTTAATTGATTTTCTTAAAAATATATTTTCTACCAACTACCGCCAGCGCCTCCGCCACCGAAGCCTCCACCACCAAAACCTCCAAAACTGCTACCGCCACCAAAGCTTCCTGAGCCGGACGAAAAATTATTCCAACTACCGGATTGACCACTTCGGCCGCCCATGCTACCGGCTAACCAAAGTGCTGTCCAAAAAGGAATACCGTGTCCGACAGAATGTGATCTGGCTCTTCCTACACGCATTAAAATAAAAACAATTGCGATAACAATAATAGGAATCATTCCGGCATAAGGAACTTGTTCTGTCCGTTTTTTATATTCCGCTGATGAATATTCTCCTTTTGCCAAAGCCATTAAGACATTGGACGCTTTATCAATTCCTGAATAGTAATTTCCGGTTTGAAATTCAGGAATCATTTCATTATCGACAATTCTTTTTGTAATGGCATCGGGAATTGCACCCTCAAGCCCGTAACCTGTTGCAATAAAAGCTTCACCTTTAAACCGTCCTCTTTTTGGTTTAACTAAAACAACAATGCCATTGTCGAATTTTTTCTGTCCTACCTTCCATTTATGACCCAAAAGAGAAGCATATTCAGCTTTATCATAACCATCGAATGAATTAACAAATACCACAGCTATCTGATTTGAAGTGGCATTGCTGAAATCGACAAGTTTTCGTTCTAAATTATTAATCTGAGCTTTAGA
>CAZBSL010000157.1:0-4035 GCA_964494265.1 uncultured Bacteroidales bacterium | reverse complement strand
ATCAGGCCTTCACAAAATTCATTTTCACGGTAACTATCCATCATGGAATTTTTTATTTTATCCCAAAAGTTCTCAGGAACAACCGAGTTAATTCCCAAATCACCAAGTATTGCAAATTTTCTGTTTTCAATAGCGAGATAAAACAATACTCCATTTCGTAGTTCGGTTTTGTTAATTTTCAGTTTATTAAAGATATAGGCAGCCCGATCTTTAACATCACCATTACAATTGTTTTCGATATGCACCCTGATTTCACCTGATGTATCAAGTTCGGCATTTAAAATTGCTTGTTTTATATCTTCTTTTTGTTGTTTTGTAAAAAAACTTTTTGCTGATTTTGCCATTGCTTTTCAATTAATATTTTTGCGTTTTGAAGAAATTATATATGATTTTAAAATTCAACTACCGGAGCTTTCTCGCTACCTTCCATGGCTTTAAAATAAGGTTTTTCCTCAAAACCAAAAATACTTGCATATATGTTTTCCGGGAATTTTTTAATAAAAACATTAAAAATTTTTGTATCATCATTAAATTTTCGGCGCTCATTTGCGATTCTGTTTTCAGTTCCTTCAAGTTGTGACTGCAATTCAAGGAAATTTTGATTTGCTTTTAGGTCGGGGTATTTTTCAACAACTACCATTAATTTTGAAAGAGCTGAACTCAGGCCTGTTTGAGCCTGTTGAAATTGTTGTAAAGAAGCATTTGTTAGATTGGATGGATCAATATTTACAGAAGTTGCTTTTGCCCTGGCACTTATAACATCTGTTAGGGTTTGTTTTTCATGTTCGGCATATCCTTTAACGGTATTCACAAGGTTTGGAATTAAATCAGCACGTCTTTGATAAACGTTTTCAACCTGAGCCCATTGGGATTTTATACTTTCATTATAATTAACCATATTATTGTAAGAGCCTTTGAAGGTGCTGTATATAACAATGATTATAATTACGATCACTGCAATAATTATCCATTTTTTTTTCATAATGTGAATTTTTTTACAATTTAGTGTATTTTAATTACGATATTTATTATTTCTTATTGTGCTTCATTTGAAATAATATAAGTTATTTTTAATTAGTAATTTAATAAAAATATTAAAAGCAAAAAAGAGGTGCTAAATCACACACCTCTTTTTATTCTATTTCTGTTAAGGATTAATAATTCATTGTTTTTTATTCCTTATTTCAAGTTTCCGTGTTTTGACTTTTTATTATCTGCAATTTAAAAATATTTCCATTTAAGCATTTGCAGGACAAGATTTTAAAACGATTTATGAATATTTACTTTATAATATCAACACTTCGTTTAATAAAATCAGTCATTTCCTGGCCTTTTAAGAGGTTCTGTGATAATAAAGCTAAGTCGTAAATTTGTTTGATTACATTACTCTGATTTTCGGATTCTTTATCATTGAGGATTTTTGTAATTATCGGATTATTTGAATTTACGACCAAATTATATTGTTCGGGCATATTTCCCATATAAGCCATTCCTCCTCCAAGAGCTGACATGTCTTTCATTCGACGCATAAATTCGGGTTGAACGATCATAAAAGGAATATCACCCTCACTCAAATTTTCAAAAACAACTGTGAATTTTTCTTTGTTAATATTTTTTTCAATCACAACTTTTAATTCTTCTTTTTGTTTTTCATCGAGTTTTGAAACCTGATTATCCTCTTTTTTAACCAAATTGTCAATTGTATCGGAGTCAACACGTTTGAAAGTGGAATCAGAAAATTTTTGCTCTATTGTGTTTATAAAATGATTGTCCAATACTCCGTCCATGATTAAAATATCGTAACCTCTTTCTTTAGCTGCTTCGATATAACTATGTTGACTGTCAACATCATTAGTATAAAGATAAACCAATTTCTTGTCTTTATCCTTTTGAGTTTTTTCTACGTGTTCTTTGTATTCTTTCAGGGTAAAATATTTGCCTTCGATATTTTTCAACAAACAGAATTTTTCGGCTCTTTCGTAGAATTTTTCATCCGAGATTATTCCGTATTCAATAAAAACTTTTATATCATCCCATTTTTTCTCGAAAGTTTCTCTATCGTTTTTATATAGTTCTTCTAATTTATCAGCAACTTTTCGTGTGATATAGTTTGAGATTTTTTTAACGTTTGAATCGCTTTGAAGATATGAACGTGAAACATTCAACGGAATATCCGGTGAATCAATGACTCCATGAAGCAAAGTTAGAAAATCAGGTACAATACCTTCAACCTGATCAGTAATAAAAACCTGATTGCTATATAATTGTATCTTATCTTTTTGAACTTCAAGATTCTTTTTAACTTTAGGGAAATATAAGATTCCGGTTAAATTAAAAGGATAATCAACATTCAGATGAATATGGAAAAGTGGCTCTTCGAAAGAAAAAGGGTATAATTCTCTATAGAAATTTTTATATTCCTCCTCAGTGCAATCGGCCGGTTTCTTTTTCCATAATGGATGTATGTTATTAATAATTCTTGGTTTTACAACTTCAATTTGTTTGTCGTTACCATCTTTATCTTTTTCGCCTTCAACTTTTTCCCAAACTTTTTCGGTCTCAAATTGAATGGGTACAGGTAAGAATTTGCTATATTTTTTCAATAGCTCAAGAATCCTATTCTCTTCAAGAAATTCTTTTGAATCACTATCAATATGTAAAATAATTTCTGTCCCTCTGTCAGTTTTGTCAATATCCGTTAAAGTATATTCTGTACTCCCATCACATACCCAATTAACGGCTTTTGTGGAACCGCCTTTTTTATATGTTTTTGTCAAAACTTCCACCTTGTCCGAAACCATGAATGACGAATAAAATCCCAAGCCAAACTGACCTATTATAGCGTTACGGTCGGCTTCAGTTTTGGTTTTAAATTTTTTAACAAAATCTTCAGCACTCGAAAAAGCAATTTCATTGATGTATTTATTCACTTCTTCGGCTGTCATCCCGATTCCTCTATCTTTAACGGTGATAGTTTTTTTCTTTTTATCGACGCTAACATGAATCGTTAAATCGCCAAGATCACCCGTAAACTTTCCCAATGAAGCTAAAGTCTTCAGCTTCTGAGTTGCATCTACTGCGTTTGAGATAATTTCTCTTAAAAATATATCATGATCTGAGTATAAAAACTTTTTTATAATCGGAAAAATATTTTCCGTTTGTACATTAATTTTTCCTTTTTGCATCTTTTAAAATATTTTAGATTTTTCAAGCACATTATCAAAGCTTATGCCAATAAAAATTAACTGACAAATTGACGGCTTTAAGAGTGAATGAGTGAATGCTTGAATGACTGAATTATTGAATGATAAAATGCGAGAATAAAAATTATAACTGCTTTGATAAACTTTTTTATTTATATCTTCGTTTTATGAAATCGAAAGAATATCTATGCTTAATAAAGTAATTTATATATTATTGTTTCTCATTGTTTTCTTTACAGCTTTTAATTCAAAAGCTGAAAATAATGATTCCATTGATGTTCAAATTGATTCATCTGATGTTTGTTATTTTTATTCAAAACTTGATACTTCTGCTTTTACGGAATTACATCACATCGATACTTCTTTGATTGATTTTCAGGAAAAAGATAAAATCGAAATAGATGATAATTTTGTTTCAGGTCTCGGAAATATTGGTTTAGCCTCAGAAAACATTGCTTTCAAAATTAATACTGATCTTGGTTTTAAATTCGGAAATGATGCCTTCGATAATTATTTTTTGACTAATAATAAAATTAAATATTATAAATTATACATTCCTTATACCGAATTATTCTATGAAATGGGAAAAAGGAAGGAACAGTATTTTCAAGGTATTCATAGCCAAAATCTGGCAAAATATTTCAATTTAGGCTTATTTTTTAGATTTATACATTCTCCCGGATTATATGCTCATCAAAAATCAGATGATAAAAGTTTTGATATTAATTCAAGGTTTCAATCGAAGAATGAAAGATATGGTGCAATAGTTAATTATATTCATAATAAAATTAATGTTGAAGAAAATGGCGGAATAAAATATGATTCTTCGTTT
>CAZBSL010000156.1:2687-6877 GCA_964494265.1 uncultured Bacteroidales bacterium | reverse complement strand
TTTGTTTAATAAACATTTTAGTATCAGGGTTATTTGCACAGGACACAATTAATGTTCAAACCCTCACATTCGATTCTATTACAACGAGAAGAGGGATTTGGCAATTCCCCGAAGAAGGTGAATTCAGGAAAATTTTAATGCATTATACATAGAAATGTGATTATGCAACAACCCACGACCCCTACCCTTGCGGAGAATGGGATTATTTAAGTTATACAAATGTTTGGGATCATACAGGTGTTTGGGACTCTATTCTTTATCACCACCCGAGTTTTACTTTTATTAACGGCAACACAACAGATTCAATTGAAATTACTAACAGCCCGACATATTCATACACAGGGAAAACACATAATTCAATTATTTTTGATGACACTTTATCAATGAGCGAATTTACCATAGGTGAAGGAAATATTCAATCGGAAAATTTGCTTTCCGGCCAGCACACAGATGCTAGATCGCAGTTTATTTACCTTGAAAATGAATTAACGGCTCAAGGAATGCAAGCAGGTGAAATCAATAAAATAAAATTGTTTTTAAACGCAAGCGACAACGAGATCCGACATTTTACAATTAAAATGCAGAATAGCGATCTTGATGAGATCAAACCTGAAAACCTATCAAATGATTTGGAAAAGGTCTTTTGCAACACATTGAATTTAAATGGTAACGGATGGTATTCATTTAGCTTTCCCGAAGCTTTTATTTGGGATGGAACCTCAAATTTGCTAATTGAATTGAGCTTCGAGAACCCTGAAGCCGGCATCAACATTTCTTATAATGGCGATAGTACAGCATGGAACAGCGGAGTTTCAGCCTCAACCACAAATTATGCAATTGATCTTGACGGTGGTTCAGATTTCATTGACATACCCGACGGCACTTATTTTAATGGTGATTTTACTTTTGAAACATGGGTTTATAAACGTAATAATAACAGTTGGAGCAGAGTATTTGATTTTGGAAACGGCCCAAGCAACGATAATATTATTCTTGCCCTTTCGAAAGGAACAGGAGGTAAACTTTCGATAAGTATTTATGAAGGATCTTCTTCATTGTCGTTTGAATCACCGGATGTACTTCCCTTAAACGAATGGACTCATATTGCAATAAAATTAAATTTTGGTAAAGTAGGATGGCTTTATCTTAATGGAGAAAACCTAAAATATGGTGTACTGAAAACACCACAAAATGTAATTAGAACAAATAATTATATCGGGAAAAGTAATTGGAATAATGACGCTTATGCTGATGTTATTATGGATGAATTCCGTATTTATAATTATGCAAAAGAGGACGAACAAATTATGGCGGATTTCAGAAAAGAAGTTGAGGATCCGGCTGCCGATACCTCTTTAATTGCATATTATAATTTCAATTCGGGTGAAGGAACAAATGTTATCGACCATTCGCAATTTTCTCATAATGGAACGATGTATGGTTATCCGTCATGGTATAAAGTTAAAGGCCCCGAATTATTCCTTCCTTTCTATCAAAACAATATCAGGCCTCAAATTTCTTTTATTAATCTTCAACATTCTTCATCGCAAATTTTTTCGGAATTATTAATTGATTCAACGCTAAATGCAAAAACACAATTAGTGCTTTTCGAAGATGAAAATCAGCCTACCTTACCGACAGATACAATAGAATTCTGGCTTGCCGGATATAAATATGTTTACGAGAATGATTCAATAATCGACTCTGTTTATTTTCAAGTTGATGAAACACTTTATAAGCTTGAACTTCCTTATTATGGTGAGCCTTTTGAAATATTGGAAAGGTATGAAATCGGAAGATATATTACTCCTTACGGTATTAATTTATCTTTAGGTGAAGAAGGATTCACTTGGGTTTACGATGTAACCGATTATGCTTCCTTTTTAAAAGGTAATGTTGACTTAAATGCAGGAAATCAGCAAGAACTTATTGATTTGAAATTTTCGTTTATTGAAGGAACTCCACCTCGAGATGTTTTGAGCATCGACAGGCCTTGGGGAAAAAGAGCTTCATATTCTTATAAAAACCTTTCCGACAACACATCCCTTTCGGAAATCACTTATCCCTTATTGCCTGATGCAGAGCAATTCAAAGTAATCACAAGATTAACCGGCCACGGGCATCACAGCAATACAGGTGAATATCCGCATTGTTGCGAATGGAAAGATAATATTCATTATTTATTGATTGATAATACAGAAATAGCCAACTGGCATATTTTCCAATACAATGATTGTGCATTGAATCCGGTTTATCCGCAGGGAGGAACATGGAATGGCTCCCGCGAAGGCTGGTGCCCGGGTGACCCTGTAAAAGACTTTGAATTCGAGATTACTGAATTTATTAATGATGATACCCTGAACATTGATTACGATATTACAAAAGTTCCCGAAAACAATCAGGGAATGGGAAATGGTAACTATGTTATTGCGATGCACTTAATGCAATACGGGCAATCATCTTTTGATAATGATGCCGAAATTTATGATATCATCACTCCGAGTATGCAAGATGATTATTCGAGAATTAATCCGATTTGTACCGGGCCGGAAGTTGTAATAAGAAATAACGGAACAAGCGACCTTACCTCACTTAATATTGAATATTTTGTTTCGGGTGGCAATGCATTAAGTTTTGATTGGACAGGATTAATAAAACCTAACCATAAACAAGTTATAACTTTACCGGTAATTGATAATTCATTCTGGATAGGTGATGACAATAGTATTTTCACGGTTAATATCAGCCAACCTAATAATCAAGTTGATGAATATAGTGATAATAATACTTATAAAAGTAATTTTACAATACCTGATTTATACGAGCAAGGGATGGTTTTCGAGCTTAAAACCAATAACCAGGCTTATAGATATTCTATGGAGATTACCGACATGGAAGGAAACATTGTTTTAACTCGCGATAATCTTGAAAACAATACTTATTATTATGATACACTTGATTTTGAATACGGATGTTATACTCTTGAATTAATTGATACTGAAAATATGGGGCTTTACTACTGGGCTTACCCCGAACAAGGCTCCGGCTTTCTGAAGCTGTTTAATAGCGAAGGGCTTATTAAAAAAATCTTTGAAAATGATTTTGGAAGAAGTATCTTGTTTTCATTTAACATAGGCGACATTTCCTATATTAAAGAAAATAATTTTGACAAATTAGTTACAATCAGCCCGAATCCTGCTTCTGATAAAATAAATATCCAATTCAATAATCTTCAGGGCGAAATAAATTGCTTACTCTACAACTCTAACGGACAAGTTGTTAGAAACGTAGAATTTTTACTCACTCAAAACGGTGATAAACAAATTGATGTCAGCGATTTGCCGTCAGGACTTTATATGCTGAGTTTAAAGAATAAAGAATTACATCTTAATAAAAAGATAATAATTAAATAATTCAGGCATTATATTCCGTATAAAAATTAATTGCTTAGTATTTTATTACAGTTAATTTTTTATTTCTATCTCCTTACTATGACTGTTTAAGTATTAGTCATTGCTTTGATCTTTAGTAACAGGAGATATATATTTATATACCAATCCGGCCAAAATTGCACCAATTATCGGAGCCACCCAAAAGAGCCACAACTGCCCCATTGCCCAATCTCCGACAAATATTGCCTGACTCGTGCTTCTTGCCGGATTTACTGAGGTATTTGTTACCGGAATACTAATTAAATGAATAAGAGTCAAACTAAGCCCGATTGCTACTCCCGCTAATGCCTTGGGTGCTTTTGGATGTGTTGCTCCCAGAATTACTATTAGAAACATAAACGTCATTACAATCTCAATTACGAGTGCTGCAATCAAATTGTATCCGCCGGGAGAATGTTCGCCATATCCGTTCGCTGCAAACCCACCGATTTCAAATCCTGCTTTACCGCTGGCAACAATGTAAAGGACTCCGGCTCCTGCAACTGCTCCCAATAATTGGGCGCCAATGTATGGCAAAAGTTCTTTTTTATCAAAACGTCCTCCAATCCATAAACCTATTGATACTGCCGGATTGATATGACAGCCCGAAATGTGGCCGATAGCATAGACCATAGTGAGTAATGTTAAGCCGAAAGCAAGAGATACTCCTAAAAATCCAATACCATATTCTGGAAATCCTGCTGCTAAAACCGCACTTCCGCATCCTCCTAAGACTAACCAGAAGGTTCCTATAAATTC
>CAZBSL010000156.1:0-2587 GCA_964494265.1 uncultured Bacteroidales bacterium | reverse complement strand
TCTAATTCCATTAAATTATTTTGAAATGCAAAACGAACAATACCGGCTACATTATGCACATCAATTTTTTTCATAATATTGGTTCGATGAGCATCAGCGGTGCGTGGACTTATGAAAAGTTTTTCTCCAATTTTGGTATTTGTCATTCCGCCGGCAATAAGTTTTATTACCTCAACTTCTCTCGCTGTTAATTTTGATATTAAAAGATTTATTCCGAGAACAACTTTTCCTTTTTCCTCTTTGTTCAATAATGCTTTTGTTACGTCGGCATTAAAATATTCTCCGCCTTTATAAATTGTCTTAATTGCAAGATGTAATTCATCTCTTGGAATTGTTTTTAACATATAAGCACTTACCCCCATTTTGATAAGGCTCTTTATCAATGATTTTTCATGATGCATTGTTAGAATTGCAATTTTTGTTTCGGGATGGTCCAATAATATTTCCCTTGCACAATCAATTCCATTCATTTTCGGCATATCAATATCCAATAAAATTACATCGATATCTTCTTTTTTTAAAACTTCAAGTGCTTCAAGCCCATTACAAACAGTAGTAACAACCTCTATATCCGGATCATCGTCGAACAAGCTTTTCAGGCCTTCCGACATTATTTTATGATCGTCTGCTATTAGAATTCTTATCATTTAATCTATTGGTATATTTATAGTTATTAGTGTACCTTTTTGGATTCCGGCTTCAAAGTTAATAGTTCCATTCACTGCATCTAATCTGCTCGAAATATTCATCAAACCAATTCCTTTTTTCTTTTTAGTTGCAGAAAAACCTTTTCCGTTATCTTCAACAATCAATGCAATTGTTCCACCGGTTTTCACTAAATGAAAATTAACATAATCTGCCTCACTATGTTTAATAATATTATTAATCAATTCCTGTGCAATTCTATATATTGCTATTTCGATATTTTCTTTAAATCTTTCATTAATTCCAAAACACTCAAATTCATATTTGATTTCAGAATGCCCTAAACTTGTTTCCAGAAGATCTTCAAGAGCAGCGACAACACCCAGTTGGCTAAGAGCCTTGGGCATCATTCTATGCGAAATTTCTCTTAATTCATTCGAAGAATCCTCCAATGATTTAAGTAATTTATTTTCATCTGTTTGCTCATTTTTATTATGATTCATCAGCTTTCGCCAAGCAATAATCACTCCTCCTAATTGTTGAACTATTCCATCGTGAAGATCTTTTGCAATTCGTTTTCTTTCCGCCTCTTGTGCTTCAATAATTGCTTTAATACCTTGTTCTTGCTCATGAATTATTGCCGCATCTTTTTCTGATTCGGCTTTGCGTTTGTTTCGCTGAATTAGTAGAAGTCCAAAAAGTATCATTGCAATAAAACCGGCACCAAGTCTTATAATCCAATTATTTCGATTGGAAATTTTAAGCTCTGCCTGAATCTTCTTTGCTTCAAGAACAGCAATATTTTTATCTTTTTTCTCTGTTTCGTACTTAGTTTGAATTTCAGTGATTTTCTCATCTCTATCAATATTGTAAATGCTGTCGTGTACTTTAATACGTTTCAAAAGAAAATCGCTCGCAAGATTAAACTTTCCCAAATCATTATATAATCTTCCTAAATTATCATATATTTTATACAAAATGGTTTTTGCTCCCGATTCCTCAGCATACTCCAAAGCTTCGAGAAGATATTTTTCTGCTTTGTTCAGGTCACCCAATTTTTCTTCATAAAGGTTTGAAAGATTATAAATTGAGGAGGCACATCTTGCATAATTGCCTAATTCTTTATATTTTTCTATTGATCTTGTATAGTAATTTAGTGCTGAATCAATTTGCTTATCTTCCTCATAAATTGTAGCAAGATTGTTGTAGGAAATGGCAAGGCCGTAATTATCATTTGTTTTTATTTTGTTTTTAATTGATAAATATGAATAAAAATATGCCGAGTCCTTTGAACCGATTTCATCGTAAAGCCTCGAAATATTAGTATAAGAAGCACCGATACCATATTGATGATTAACTGAAAGATAATTTTGGAGAGCTTTTCTTTGATAAACCAAGGCTTCTTCTAATCTTTCCTGCTCCCAATAAATTAAACCTATGTTATTTTGAGCATTTCCAATACCTTTTTTATCATCCAATTCTTCAAATAGTTTTAAAGATTCATTATAAAATCTTATTGCTTCGTCGTTGTCGCCTTTATTCCAATAGATCAAGCCGATGTTGTTAAGTGTTGAAGCATGGGTATTTTTTGAATTGCTTTTCAAGGCATATTCAATAGCTATATCGTAGCAATATAATGCACTATCCCATTTATCAATTATATCATAAACAATTCCGAGAACATTATATGATTTTGCAATTATGGATTCATTATCAATTCTTTTACCAATCATCATCGACTCATTTGCAAAATATTTTGCCGAATCAGGGTTTGAATAAAATAAGTTCATAGCGATTTTACATAAAAGAACTGCCCGGCTTGAATCATCTTCGGTTTTTGGAATCAACTTTATTAAGCTGTCATTTTCGTTTTGATTGGAAAAACATATTGAATTTATTATCAAAAGTGTAGAAAAAAGTAATATTAGTCGCATAAATATTT
>CAZBSL010000155.1:0-6960 GCA_964494265.1 uncultured Bacteroidales bacterium | reverse complement strand
AACTGGTGTTCCAACCGGTCTTCAAAACCGGTAACAGACGGATAAAACCGGCTGTGGCAGGTTCGATTCCTGCCCTCTCTGCTTTGTTTTTTAATGTTGAGATTATGAAATCGAATTTGGAAGAATTGAAAAACCTTCCCGCAGTTGACAAAATATTACTTAATGACCAAATTAAATCATTAATTGAGGAATATAATCGCGAATTGATTAAAATTTCTATCAATAAAAGTTTAGACTTTTTTAGAAATAATATAAAAAACAAAAAATCATTACCGACTATTGAGCAAATTATTACAAAAGTAAAATCGAACATTAAAAATATTACTGAAAAAAAATTATGTAGTATAATTAACGCAAGCGGAATTGTAATCCATACAAATTTAGGGCGTTCACCTTTTAATAATCAAATTGTAAAGCAAGTTGCCAATATTTTGGTCGGGTATAATAATTTGGAATTTGATTTAAAAACCGGCCAAAGGGGCTCAAGAAACGCCCATCTTTCCGAAATTTTAAAATATCTCACCGGAGCCGAGGATGTTTTGGTAGTAAATAATAACGCTGCTGCTTTAATGCTCATTCTTCGTACTTTTTCAAAAAATAAAGAAGCAATTGTTTCACGTGGCGAGCTAATTGAAATTGGTGGCTCGTTCAGGCTTCCCGAAATACTTGCAGCTTCTGATTGCATTATGAAAGAAGTTGGTACGACAAACAAAACTAAAATCAGTGATTATGAAAACAATATTAATGAAAATACTGCCATACTATTAAAAGCTCATACTTCAAACTATGTGGTTCAGGGATTTACTAAGGAAGTTAATTTATCAGAATTAGTAGCACTTGGAAAAAAATATCATCTTCCGGTTGTTTATGATATGGGTTCGGGATTATTAAACAAAAAATCAATAGGTATTTTAAAAGATGAACCCGACGTAAAACAAACCTTGGCTAAAGGAATTGATTTGGTTTGTTTTAGTGGTGACAAATTATTGGGTGGCCCACAGGCAGGTATAATTGCCGGAAAATCCGAAATTATTGCCAAATTAAAAAAAGAACCTTTGACCCGTGCATTAAGAGTCGGGAAAATTACTTTAGCTTTTTTAGAAGCAAGTTGCCAAAACTATCTAAACGAACATAAACTTTTGAAAAACAATCCCGTTTTCAATATGCTGACAAAAAATCCTGAGCAATTGAAAAAGAATGCCCAATTATTATTTGAAAAGCTGAAGAAAATTAATCTTAATACAATAATTGTTAAAAGCAAAGGGCAATGTGGTGGAGGTTCGTTGCCGGGTAAAGAAATTGAAAGCTATTCTTTAAAAATTAATAAAGATAATCTTTCAAATAAAGAAAGATCAAAATTTGCCGAGAAAATGTATTTTGGATTATTGCATCACAAAAATCCGGTTCTCGGTGTGCTTAAAAAAGGTGATATTTATTTTGATTTGCTGACAATTCCTGAAGAAAAAATTGAGAAAACAGCGGAAATTATCATTGATGTTTATAAAGATTTAATTGCCTGATGAGACATTTAATAATGGGAACCGCCGGCCATGTCGATCATGGTAAAACAGCTTTAATTAAGGCTCTTACCAATATTGAATGCGATACTCATAAAGAGGAGAAAGAAAGAGGAATTACAATTAACCTCGGTTTTTCGCATCTTGATCTGCCTTCGGGCGAATCAATAGGAATTGTTGATGTTCCCGGACATAAAGATTTTATCAAAACTATGGTTGCCGGTGCTTTCGGAATTGATATTGTTCTTCTTGTGATTGCCGCCGATAGCGGAGTTATGCCCCAAACAATTGAGCATTTAAATATTATAAAAATGCTTGGAATTAAAAATGCTATTGTTGCTTTAAATAAAGCCGACTTGGTTGACGAAGAAACTCTTGAACTTGCAAAAGAAGAGGTTTCGGATTTATTAAAAGATACAATATTGAAAGATGCACCCATTGTTGGTGTTTCGTCTATTACAAATAATGGAGTGAATGAATTAGTTCAACTAATTGACCAACAAATTTTAAATATTCCAAAAAAAAATAAAGACGATTTCTTTAGAATGACGATCGACAGAATTTTTTCTGCTAAAGGTTTTGGAAGCATTGTTACTGGATCGGTTTTAAACGGAATGATAAAATCAAGCAAAGAAATCTTTTTGTTGCCTAATCTAAACAAAGTTAAAATCAGAAGCATACAAAGACATGGCAAGTCTGTTGAACAAGCTTTCTCGGGCGATAGAGCTGCAATTAATTTGACAGGCTTAAAAGTTGATGATTTTAAAAGAGGAATGATTTTATCGGACAGAAAAGTAGATGAAACTAAAATGATTGATGCAAGTTTATCACTTTTTGAGAATGATATTCAACTCGATTTATGGACTAATGTTATTTTTCTGACAGGAACTTTTGAATGTATGGCAAAAATTCATATTCTTGATAAAGATGTTTTGAAAAATAATGAATCCGCTATTGTTCAGATACATTTAGAAAAACCATATATTCTACTTAATAAAGATAAATATATAATAAGAAATTCTTCAAACGATATTACTTTGGGAGGCGGAACAATAATTGATGTTGACCCGCTTCATCATAAAAGAAGAACTACAAAACTTGTAGAGTCGCTGACTGAATTTGCCGAGGCTACTTTAAATTCCGATAAACTTTTTGACCTGATAAAATTAGAACTAAAAAAAGAAAACAAACCCTTAGCTTTAAGTGAAATTTCAAAAAAAATTAAAAAACCTGTTTCTGATATTAGAAGTGAATGTGAAAATGATAGCAATCATGAAGTTATTATTTACAAATCATTGGATAAAGAAATTTTAATAAATAGTTCGAGCGATAAAGATTTTTACAATAAAGTTATTGAAATTATTAAACAATGGCATCTTAAAAATCCGATTCTTGAAGAAGGTGTTGATGCAAAGGCTTTCGCCGGCAAACTTGGATTAAATTCACAAACCGGAAAAATTTACGTTGAAGAATTACTTAAAAAAATTCATAAAGACGGAATTATCAGAAAAGTTGGGAATACATGGGCATTAAATGACCATTCGGTAATTATTGATAAGAAAATGTCGGAAAATCTGAATTGGCTTGAGGATAACATTAAAGGCTATGGTAAAGAATTGCCACTTAATTCGGAAATTGAACAAAGTGCATTGGAAAAAAACATTAGCAAGGATAAATTGAAAATGATGTTAAAATACCTTGCCAAAACAAATAAATTGTATTTCTTTGAAGGCGATTATCTTCATTCCAAAACAGTTGATCCCGATAGAATTACTTTATTAAGGGAATTAAACATAAAAGAAAGAGGAATTAATGAAAAAGACTTTCGCCTTTTATTAAAATGCACCAAAAAGGTATGCCAAACTTTGCTTGGAATATTTTTGAATGAAGGCTTAGTAAGTAAAAAATCCTTTTATATTAACATTACCGATAAAGGTAGGAGTAAAATAAATTAATTAAGAAAATGAAAATTATAGATGTAAAAGGTTTAAAATGCCCTCTTCCGCTAATTGAAACTAAAAAAGCTTTAAGTAAGTTGCCTGAAGATGAATCCTTAAAAATTGTAATTGACAATGAAATTTCTAAAAATAATGTAATCAGATTTTTAGGTGATAACGGTATTAAATCGGAAACTCTAAAAAATGGAAACATTTTTGAAGTATTAGTAAATCAGCATAATGTTGATTTAAAAAATGTGGAAGCCGAAAAATATTGTGAAATTGATCCTATTGGAAAAGATAATTATATTATTGTTTTCGGAAAAGACAGGTTAGGTGAAGGATCGGAGGATCTTGGTTTTGTACTTGCCGGAAGTCTGCTGAATACTTTAAAAGAGATGGACAATTTGCCGACAAAAATAATTTTTATTAATTCAGGTATAAATTTGGTTTTAAAAGGTTCTCCAACATTATTACCATTAAAGGAATTAGAAAAATCAGGTGTTGAGCTTATTGTTTGTGGTACTTGCCTTAATTATTTTAATAAAATAGATGAGTTTGCAATCGGAAGGATTTCAGATATGTACGAAATTTTAGAAAGCATGACGAAAGCCGGAAAAGTAATTAATATTTAATCAAATGCTTGATTTTTTATAAAAAAGGAAAATTATTTCTTAAAATTCTAAAACACAAATTCAAAAATTATACATTAATGAAATATGATCTTTTAACTCTTGTTGAACAGGGTGGTTGTTCGGCAAAATTATCTGCCACTGAACTTAGGAAAGCTCTCGACGGTTTACCAAAAATTAAAAACAAAAATTTATTAGTTGATATTGAAACCCACGATGATGCCGGAGTTTTCAAAATCAATGATGATTATGCTTTAATTCAAACCACCGATTTTTTCCCCCCGGTTTGTTCCGATGCATATGATTTTGGCCAAATTGCTGCCGCAAACGCTCTAAGTGATGTTTATGCTATGGGTGGACAAGTTCTGACTGCATTAAATATCGTGATGTTTCCCACAAAATTACCGATGAAGATTTTAAAGGAAATTCTATTAGGTGGGCATGATAAAGTTACTGAAGCCGGTGGTGTAATTGTTGGAGGACACACAATTTCCGATGATATTCCCAAATATGGCCTCGCTGTAAGTGGTTGGATACATCCCGACAATATTGTTACAAATTCAGGTGCAAAACCCGGTGATATTCTATTACTAACAAAACCACTTGGGACAGGAGTTGCAATAGCTGCGAAAAAAGTTCAACTTGGTGGTGCTGAAAATTATAATGAAGCGATAGAAACAATGAAGCAATTAAATATGCAAGCTTCAGAAATAATTGTAAAACATAAAGTGAAATGTGCTACAGATATTACAGGTTTTGGTTTGCTGGGGCATGCTTTAAAACTTGCTCAGGCAAGTGAAGTCTCTATAAAAATTAATTCCGGGCAACTCCCTTCTATCAGCAAAACTTTTGAACTTATTGATATGGGTTGCATCCCCGGAGCTGCTTTTCGTAATCTTGAGTTTGTTGAAGATGAATGCTTTTTTGATAAGCTTGTTGAGTATAATTCAAAAATGCTTCTTGTTGATGCACAAACTTCCGGTGGTTTATTAATTTGTTCACCTCCAGAAGCAGTTGAAATTATGAAAGAAGAACTTATTGAAAATGGTTATGAGCAAACTGAAATTATTGGCGAAGTAATTGATAAAACGGATAAATCGGTTTATATTAGTTGATTCAATAATTTATTAATCTGTGACAAATTCGATTAAGCAATATAAAATCCGGAGAATATTATTTCACATGATTATATTATTCAAACATATTTTATAAATTGCACTCGAATTTAAAAATTACTAATATTGCAAAAACTAAAAGTATCAATCAATAATGTTTTAAAGTTTGTTTCTCTAAACGAGATTAATGCTTATCAAAAGGAGATCGACAATCATTTTGAATCAATATTTAAAAAAAGCGGAAAAGGCAATGATTTTCTCGGTTGGGTTGATTTGCCTTCTGAAATTGATGAGGATTTAATAAAAAATATCGAAGCCGATGCGAAGCGAATTCGTGAAATAGCTGAGGTTTTTGTTGTGATAGGAATCGGTGGTTCATATTTAGGGGCAAGAGCTGTTATTGAATCTTTAAGCCATAGTTTTGAGGCTTTATTGGATAATAGAAAAAATCCTTTGATTTTATATGCAGGCCAAAATATTAGTGAAGATTATTTGAGTGAACTTTTGGATATTCTTGATAAAAAAGACTATGCTTTAACCGTAATCTCAAAATCGGGAACTACTACTGAACCGGCTTTAGCTTTTAGAATTTTAAAACAACATTTGGAAAACAAATATGGAATTGATGAAGCCCGAAAAAGAATAATTGCAATTACCGATAAAGAAAAAGGTGCTTTAAAAGAACTTGCAAGTCGTGAGAATTATTCAACATATATTGTTCCAGATGATGTTGGCGGGCGTTATTCGGTTTTGACTCCGGTTGGATTGCTGCCGATTGCCGTTGCAGGGTATAATATCAGAAAATTAATTTCCGGTGCTATTGAAATCCAGAAAAATTGCAAACAAACTACTTCTATTGATGAAAATCCTGTAGCACTTTACGCTGCTACCCGGAATGCTCTTTATCAAAAAAATAAAACAATTGAAATAATGGTTAATTATCAGCCGAATTTATTTTATTTAACCGAATGGTGGAAGCAATTATATGGCGAAAGCGAAGGGAAAGAAAATAAAGGAATTTTTCCGGCAGGGGTAAGTTTTACGACCGACTTGCATTCGATGGGGCAATATATTCAGGAAGGATTGCGAAATATTTTTGAAACCGTAATTTCCGTAAAAAACTCAAAACGTGAACTTTTAATTCCTGAAACTGACGATAATTTGGATAAACTGAATTATATCGCCGGCAAAAAAATTACGGAAGTCAATGAAATGGCCGAGCTCGGAACAACTTTAGCTCATGTTGACGGAAATGTTCCGAACATAAAAATCACAATATCAAAAATTAACGAAAAAAATATTGGTAAATTGATATATTTCTTTGAAATGGCTTGTGCTGTAAGCGGATATATTTTGGATGTTAATCCTTTTGATCAGCCAGGTGTTGAGGCATATAAAAAAAATATGTTTGCATTATTGAAAAAACCCGGATTTGAAAATGAAAGTAAGGAAATTTGGCAAAGAATAAAATGAGTTTTTTAGATTTAATCAAAACACGTCAAGGTGTTCGTAAGTATTCCGGCAGGCCTGTTGAAAGAGAGGAAATCGAAAAATGTATTGAGGCTGCACGTTTGGCTCCCTCAGCAAGTAACAGTCAACCATGGAAATACATTATTGTTGATGAACCTAATTTAAAAGAAAAAGTAGGACACGAAACATACAGCAGTCTTGTCAGATTCAATAAATTTGTTGAGAAAGCTCCCGTAATTGTAGTTATTGTTATTGAAAAAGCTCCAATAGTTACTCAAATAGGTGCAAG
>CAZBSL010000154.1:0-7035 GCA_964494265.1 uncultured Bacteroidales bacterium | reverse complement strand
TTTGATATTGTGCAATTTTATCATAGAATATTTGGTTTATTTCAGAAGAACTTCTAAGGGTTTTCTGCTTGTTTTTTTTATTTCCTTTATTTTAAGTGCATGTCAGAATCCAGAAACAAAAAGGTATGAACTAATAAATTGTGATGCCGAAAATTTATCAGCAGATGGGAAAAACTTCTTTGACAAAAATCATAAGGCAGTTTTGTTTTCAAATAACAAATTTCAAAGCAACGAACACTCACATCATGGTAAATTTTCAATCAAAGTAAGCAAAGAAAATCCTTACGGAACATCTTATATAATATATAATGTTCAGCCTGGTGAGTTTTTCGATATAAGTGTTTGGCGATTTGGTGGAAACAAAAATGGGCATCTTGTTGTTGCTACAAAGGGGTCAAAAAATTATTATAATTCACAAAATGTTTCTGTTCAGAAAGAAGAAAATGGATGGGAATTATTAAATGTTAAGCTTATTGTTCCGTCACATATTAAAGGCGAAAACATAATTATATATCTTTGGAATTCGGGTAAAAATCCAATTTATTTTGACGATTTGAGCATTAAATATTTATCAGAAAAAAAATATTCAGATAAAGAAAATCCTGCCCTATATCTTTACATTGATGAATATGGAATGCAAAAATTAAACAACAAAAGAATTAATGCTTTGAAAAACAATATTCTGGAAACCGAAGACGATGATTGGGTTGAAGTAATATTGTTTTATAATGATGAAATGATGCCTGCAAAAGTAAGACTGAAAGGAGATTGGCTTGATCATTTGAAAGGCCACAAATGGTCGTTTCGCATAAAATTGAAAAAGGGATATAATTGGAGAAACATGCGTACTTTTTCTATACAAAATCCTGAGACAAGAGGGTTTGTATTGGAATGGATGGCTCATGAAATTTTCAGGGCCGAAGATGTTTTAGCTACGCGATATGGTTTTATTCCGGTTGTTTTAAATGGAGTTGAAGTAGGTATTTATGCTTTTGAAGAGCATTTCGAAAAACAGATTGTTGAAAATATGCGTCGCAGAGAAGGGCCGATATTAAAATTCTCAGATGAGGCTTTCTGGACCGGGAAAAAAGTCGGATCAATTTTTTACAGAGGAATTGATTTGCCATTTTTTGAAGCATCGGCAATAAAACCTTTTAAACAATCAAAAACTATTTCTTCCCCAGTTTTATATAAAGAATTTTTAATTGGCCAGAACTTATTATTTGAATATAAACAAAAATCAAAACAAGCACATCAAATATTTGATCTTGACAATCTTGCTAAATATTATGCTTTATCCGACATAACAAGATCATATCACTCGGTGGTATGGCATAATCAACGATATTATTATAATCCCATTACTTCAAAACTTGAGACAATAGTTTTTGACGGCTTTACTCCTATCGGGCCATTTTATTTTTGTCATCACCCGATTTTAGGGAATTTAACTGAAAATGAGATTTACACAAATGATAAGTCTTCACAATGCAATTTTCATTTATTTACCGACACTTCGTTTGTTTCAAAATATATTTATTATATTGAAAAGTATTCTGAACAAAAATTTATTGACTCAACAAATAACACACTGTTTAGCAAAATTTCGGAATTTGAAAAACTAATTCAGCGTGAATTTACAACTTACAAATATGATTATAAATTCCTTAACAAAAATATAAATGCAATAAAAAATAGACTGCCCGAATATAAAAAACGTTTTCAGAAAAATCCTTTTTATGCTTTACGCAGCGATAAATCAAAAATTGAAAACTTAACATCAGCAGATACAACTTTTCATGAATCTTTACCCGAAAATTTGGTTTGTGCCTATCAGGAAACATCTGGTAAAGAATCAAAAGTCAGAGTATTGAATTATTTTTCGGATGATGTTATTTTGTTGGGAACAGGAGAATCAAGAAAGTATAAAAATAATTTCTTCAGAAATGAAATTACGATTAATTCTTCGAATAATTTTTATGAGAATTCTATAGATATTCCGGTTGAAAAAGATGCAAAATATTTGTTTTTCAAAGTGAAAAATCATGAAACTATTTTTGTAATTGAAATTTTTCCTTGGCCATATCCCGGACTTTCAACTCCTTTGCAAAAACTTGAAACTAACAACGTTTTCCCTGACACAACGATATATTTGTACAAAAACGATACAATTTTCTTTTTAAATAAAGAATACAGAATCAATAATAATATCATAATTCCTAAAGGATTTACGGTAGTTTTTCAAGCAGGTGCAAATATTAATTTTATCGAAAATGCAATTTTTATTTCATATTCACCGGTTATTATGAAGGGTTTGGCTGATAATAAAATAGTAATTAATTCGTCTGATAAAACGGCAATGGGTTTTACTGTTATGCAAAGTGGTAAAAAATCAATTGTTGACAATGTCATATTCCGAAATCTTAATACACTTGACTATAATGGTTGGATTTTAACCGGTGCAGTAAATTTTTATGAATCGGATGTTTCAATTTCAAACACAAAATTTGAAAAAAACAATTGTGAGGATGCATTAAATATTATCAGGTCAGATTTTGAAGTTAATAATTGTAGGTTTGAAAACATTTTTCTTGATGCTTTTGATTCGGATTTTTGTTCGGGAGAAGTGAAAAATACGACATTTGATAAGGTTGGAAACGATGCAATTGATTTTTCTGGAAGTGAAATTTGTATCGATTCGTGCAAAATTATTAATATAAATGATAAAGGAATTAGTGGGGGAGAAGCCTCTATACTTTTTGTTAGTAACACAAAAATAGAAAATTGTAATATTGGAATTGCATCAAAAGATTTAAGCACAGTTGAAGTTTTTAACAGCCAAATAACTAATTGTGAATATGGATTGGTTGCTTTTCAGAAAAAGGCTGAATATGGACCAGCTTCAATAATTACTAAAAAACTTAGGCGAAAAGGAATTACAACTCCTTTTTTGATTGAACGAAAATCAGAATTAGATTTAAACGGAAGGCTGATTACCGGAAAAACAAAAAATGTAGCAAAACGATTTTATTAGATAAAAATTCAAAACTTTTAAAACAAAGAAAATTAATATATTAAATTATGCAAAATAAATGGAGCTTATTTCAGAAATTTTTAATAACTGAAGAATCAAATCTTTCAATTACAGATTTTTTAATCAATGCATTGATAATTATTATTCTGTCGTTTTTACTTGAACGCACCTATTCCAAATGTGCAAAAAGTCTATCGAACCGGAAAATGTTTTCAGCAAATTTTATGCTAATTGCATTCACAACTATGATTATTATCAGCATTGTAAAATCATCTCTTGCATTATCACTCGGATTGGTAGGAGCCTTGTCGATTGTTCGTTTCAGAGCAGCAATCAAAGAGCCCGAAGAATTGACTTATATATTTTTTACAATTGCAATGGGTTTAGGATTGGGAGCAAACTTCAGATATATTATTCTTGTCGGCTTTGGAATTCTTATGATAATTCTATGGACCAGATATTTTATTTCACGAAAATCGGAAAGACAAAATCTATTTTTCACAATAACAAGTTCCTTACCAGAAAAACTTCAACTCGACACTTTAAACAAAATTGTTAATGAAAACTTTAAAGCTTCAGAATTAAAAAGATATGATGAATCTGGGGATTTAATCGAGGCTTCTTACCTTGTAGAGATACTAAAAACAAATAACTTACAAAAATGCAAAACACAAATTCACGAATTTGATAAATCTGCAAAGATTACTTTTATTGATAATAAAGGATTTTAGGTTGGATTTTGGAAGAGGCTTTTACAGTGCAACTTGAAATAAAAAAAATAACCATCAATAATTAAAATGACTACTGAAAAAAAAGCCAATACGGGTAGGTTTGAAAGAAAATTTGTTGTTGATATTCTTTCCAAATCAGGCGTAGAATTGATTATTAAGCAAAATCCTTATGCTTTTTCACCAATTCATCACGAAAGATTTATTAATAATATTTATTTTGACACTCCCTCCTATAGTTATTTTTTTGATAATCATATTGGTAAAAGCCAGCGAAAAAAAGTCAGAATCCGCTGGTATGGAGATTTTTTTGGAGAAATTCAGCACCCTGTTTTGGAGTTTAAATTCAAAGAAGGTCACCTTGGCTGGAAAAAATCTTTTAAATTAAAGGAATTTGTGTTGGATAAGAATTTTAATATGGATTATATAAAAACCATTATTCAAAATTCAAATGTACCTGCTTGGGTAATTGAAGAAACTTTTAAATTAGAACCAACATTATTAAACAGATATACAAGAAGATATTTGCAATCGTTTAATAAAAAATACAGAATAACTATTGATAATAATTTGATTTATCGAAACATCTCAAAACAAAACAATTCATTTACTAATGAAAGTAGTGATAATAAATCAATAATTATTGAATTAAAATATAATTTCGAATTTGATGATACCGCTGCAAAAGTTAGCAATTATTTTCCATTCCGCCTGACAAAAAACTCAAAATATGTGAATGGAATAGAAATTTTTAATGATCATTTGGCTGTTTAATCAGGTCGAAATATCTTGTGTTTTTCCAACTTTCTCCAGAGTTATAAAGTAAACATCCTCCATTTCGGGCCTGATCAATAAATCATCAACTATAAGTTGCCCTGAAATAATGTCGTTATTCCAAATAGTAATTAATTAACAGGGGTTTCAATTTTATGATTATTTTTAAACAAGGTGATTTTATTATTTGCTTTGAATACTTTGTAAATCACTAATTCATTATCATAAAACAGAAGATCGTCAAGAAAAATTGTTTTCTCCGAGAAATTACTGCCTTTAAGCAACAAATCATAAATAGCCTCCTCATCGGTATGGTCAAATGATATTTCTACCAGAGACCATTTGTCATTTATTTCGTGACTATTTCCTGCATTAACAATTGGTTTAAGCCATTCAAGTTTTTCATCGGATTTTTTTTGAATAATAATCATACCTCCAAGACAATCCTGGCCACAATTTTCACCATCATTATACATCCAAAATCTTATGGTATATTTTTTATTTAAATCTAATTGACCTTTTTTGATCGAAAAAATTTGATTGTAGTTTTTTTGTAAACCTTTGTAGCAGCCATTTTCTCCGGAAAATGAGATGTCAGAATTTGATTGTTCAAAATCGATAAAAGAAAAATATAAAGAAGTATCAGATACTAAAAATCCATCTTTCTCAAATAATCGATCCTTAATTTTATTAAAATGTTCAATTTCTTCTGTAGCTGTGTTTTTAAAAAATGCATCAATATTTATTTCGTAAATATTATATTCATCTCTTTTTATTAAACTCTTTGCTTTCTTTAAATAATTAGTTTCTGTTGTATTTAGATGGTTGTTAAGACATAATAATAGAAATGGTTTGTCATTCGGTAAATCGTTTTGAATCTTTTTATAATAAAAGTTACTTGCTAGTAGTTGCATAATATTTTTACTTTCACATATAGAAGTCCGTGTTAGATAACTTCCTATGATTGGTAGATTAAGGTGGTATGAGAATAAGAAAGATAACTGGGATATTCTGTCATTAGGTTCTATTCCAAAATTTTCTGAACCCTTATAAAAAAATGGAAAAGGAAGAATAGCTTGGTATTTATCGGGATTAATAACTTTAACATCTTCCGCAAAAGTCTTTGAGGTTTGATTAACGTCAAACAGGTTAGGAGATTGTGTCATTTCTTTGGAAAAGTAAATGTGATATTCCATTCCCTCATAAATCAGTGATAAAGGAATAATTACTATTAAGAAATAACCAATTATCTTTTTATTATTCTTTTTAAGCTTATAATATGCTTGATTTACAATGCAGATAAGTGTTATTGTTGATACAAAATAAAATACCCATGCAAATCTGCCTAAAGCCCTAAATTGCTTAATGATGCTAAAATAATTAACTAATTCTTCCAGGTGAATTCTGAATGGATAAAACATTGAAAAAAGAAGAATAATAATGGACGAAACAAATAAATTTCGTAATGGTATATGATTTATCCAAAAGTTGTCTAAAACAATTCTTTTCCTTTTTATGGAAGTTTTGATCGAAACAACAAGATAAAATATAAGTCCAATTGTTGTAAATAAACCAATATACGCCCATCCTTCCCAGGGTTGTTTAAGCCCCGGAAATATAAATTCTTTTATTTTATTAAGTGAATTAAAAACCGGAAGAAAAACTGTACTAAATTCAGCATGGTTTTCAAATATACCCCATGGATTAGTTGTTCTTCCTATATGTGTGTCGATAATTTTTACAAATAAAAAAAAGAGAATAATGGGAAGGACAGCTGCTAATAACAAAAGAAAATTCTTTGAGAAGTTTATTTTTTTCTCACTTAAAAATTGATTTATTATGCTAATAAACACATAAGTAATTATCATTGTTGAGGCAATTATTCCCAAATAAGCATGAGTGAAAAAGAAAAAAAGGATGCTTATTGTCAAAAAGAAAAATGCACTTTTTCTTTTAATACCTTTCTCATAAAGTAATAACAAATAAATAGTTAATGGAATAAAAAAACTGTAAGACAGTGCATAATGACCGGTAATTCTGAAGATTTGAGGATTCAAAATAGTTATACCGACTGCTCCCAAGACAGCCAGTATGTAGTTTATTTTTAATTCTCTGAATATAAAATAAATAATAAATGCCGTAATTCCTATTGATAATACAAGCAAAAAGTTTAATATACCAATACTGTAATTTGAAAGCAATGGAAAATGATAAGTTAAGAATTTCATCAAAAAAGATAGAAAAGGATGACAATCTGTGTACATGAAGTTTTCACCATAAGGATAGTTCATTCCTTCAAAGTTGGTGTTGCTTATGTTGTTTTCAATATAATTAACATAGGTGTAATAGTTTTTTGTTCCATCTCCTTTGAAATTGAATAAGAAGGAATTAGGATTCATAATTACTTTTCCATAGAACATGAATAAAAAAAGTGTTACCAATCCAACTAAAACAAATATAAATATAACTGATTTTTTATCCCTTTTCATCTTATATTTG
>CAZBSL010000153.1:3158-7122 GCA_964494265.1 uncultured Bacteroidales bacterium | reverse complement strand
AAAAGGAAAAAACTATGCCAATGAAAGGGAAAATATATTTTGCTTCCGATTTTCACCTCGGAATTCCCGATTACTCCTCCAGCCTGGTGAGAGAAAAACTATTAGTTCAATGGTTAGATTATATAAAAAAAGATGCAGGCGAAATATATCTTATGGGCGATATTTTTGATTTTTGGTTCGAATATAAAACAGTTGTTCCTAAAGGCTTTGTCAGAATTTTGGGGAAACTTGCAGAAATTACCGATTCTGGTATTCCAGTGCATTTGTTTAAAGGAAACCACGATGTTTGGGCTTTTGATTATTTGACTGAGGAAGTAAATTTAATTCTTCATAGAAAACCGGAAATAAAAGTTTTTAATAGTAAAAAATTCTATCTTGCCCATGGCGACGGCCTCGGACCCGGCGATAATGGCTATAAATTTTTAAAGAAATTATTTGAATGCCGCATCAATCAATGCTTATTTCGTTGGCTTCATCCTGACTTGGGAACACGTATGGGATTATATTTTTCAAGGAAAAGCCGCCTGGCACAGCTTGCGAAAGAAGGAAAAAAAATAAACAATTTTGATTTGAAAGAAGAGATGCTTTATAGATATTCACTTGATATTCTTAAAAAAGAAATTGATATTGATTACTTTATTTTTGGACATTGGCATTATCCGCTTAATGAAAAAATATCTGACAAATGCAGGTTAATAATCCTCGGTGATTGGCTATCAAATTTTTCTTACACAGTTTTTGACGGAGAAAATATTGAACAAAAGTTTTTTAATCCAAACGGAATTTAACTTTTTTTTTAACCATGGGTAATTGTTTTAAAAACACTAAATAAATTGAATCTAAAATGAAAACTATTGGCCTAATCGGAGGAACAACATGGCATTCATCAGCCGAGTATTATAAAATTATTAATCGGCAGATTAACCAAAAACTTGGCAAAAACTTCTCAGCTGAATGCATACTATATTCCCTCAATTTTGAAAAAATATATCATTTGATGATAAATGAAAAGTGGGACATGATCGCTAAAAAACTTATTAAAATTTCCAAAAAATTAGAGGCTTCAGGTGCCGATTGTATTATAATTTGTGCAAATACTCTTCATATTGTTGCCGATTTAGTTGAAGAATCAATAGGAATACCTTTAATAAATATTTGCTTATGCACAGCCGATAGAATTATTCAAGATGGCATAAATAAAGTTGCTTTGTTGGGTACTAAGTTTACTATGGAGCGGGATTTCTTTAAAGAAAAACTTGCTACCCAAAGTATTCTGACTTTAATTCCAGATGAAAATGAACGCAACTATATTAACAATGCGATTATAAACGAATTGGGTCATGGAATAATTAAAGCGGAAACAAAAGCTGTTTTCAAAAAAATTATTGATAGTTTGAAATCTGATGGTGCCGAAGGAATTATACTTGGATGCACCGAGATTCCATTACTGATCAATCAGTCAGATATTGATATCCCAATTTACGACACAAGTTTTATCCACGCAAACTCGGCAGTTGATTTTGCATTATTCTAAGCCGGCAAAGAAAATACAATATAGCCCTATTATTATTTTAAAAGACAATAGGAGCAATAAATTTGAGACGTGATGGAATAGCCTGTAACATGATGCCAAAATAAAATTAGAACCAAAAACCCAAATTCAAAAATAACATAAGCCCTGAATTAAGGTTAGATCCCATAACCGACAATTGAATCGGGCCAATAAAACTATCGTAACTACAAGTCATTCCATATCCAACAGCCAAATTCTTCATATTATACATATCTTCAAATTCAAATACATTAGTACCTGCATCGGTTCTTAAAGTTAAATACATTTTTTTCATAAAGTTGTATCTTAGCTTCATTCTTGCTATTCCCATGTAATAGCCGTAAGTTTGAATAAAATGCAAACCCGTAAAATCAACACAAGTCCCAATATAGTTATTTGGATTTAAACCTCCTGCTGCAAAAAGATGTTGAACAGGAACAACTTCATCTTGCTTCATAGTTATACCAACAAAATACCCGGGATTTAAGACAACTTTATCTGAAAGTTTGAGATAGTGCTCGTATTTCATATAAGCGATTCCTGAATTAGTAAAAATTTCTTTAATCACATTTTTGGATAAAGGAGTAATGTATTCAAATCTAATTTCAGAGGTGAATCCTTTAGTAGGAAATAAAGACTTGTTTCGTGTATCGGCATTTAAAGAGGCAAATACAGTACCATAGCTTGAAAATTTCTGAAATTTATTAAAAAGCGTATCCAAGCCTATTTTTTGCTTGAAGCGAAAATATTCATATTCAAAACCGGCACGAAAATTATACAGGTTATTAAAAACCGAATTAAGGAAAACTGATGCTTTATAATTTGTAAAATTAAAACTATTGGTTTTAACATTATTCTCATAATCATCAAAATCAAATGAAAACATGTCAAGTTTAATACCGAAACCGAGTTTCATCCCATTATCAATAATGTAAAGAGTTTTTAAACGCGGATTTGAACCCAAAACCAATTCAGTAAATAGTTTTGATCGTTTTCCAAAGACATTTCTGAAGATACCGTTAATGAAAAGGCTTCCTAAATAGTCGCTGTCGTAATGTAAACCTCCTGAAAGATATCCGGGATCAGCTTCTTTAATATCTAATATTAAATTGTTTTTATTATTTTCCTGCTCAAATTTATAAAATACATGCTCGAAAAAACCCGAACCATACATCCTGTTAACATCCGTTTCAATTTCATCAAATGAAATATATGTATTTTCAGTTTTAGAAAAGAAATTTTTGAAATAATTTTTAGGCATCTTCTCATATCCTCTAAAAATAACTTTGTTAACATAAACCGAATCAAGCGGTTTTGTTTCATATTTTTTAATTGGCCTAAATTCGATTGCATTTAATGAATCGGCTAATGATTTCAATTCATCAAAATACATTCTTCCTACCTTTTCACCAACAGCAATAATGGAATCATAATCTTCAAAATTCATCATTCCAAATTGCATTTTTATAGGTATATAAAAATTGGTTAGCCGGTATCCTTCAGTATTTGCCGCAACTCTATGATAGGCGATGATTTGATCAATCACCGAAGTTATGGTATTTAATTTATCAATATTTTTTGTCAAACCTGATTGAACATCCAAGCCAACAATAATTTTTGCTCCCATTTCTTTTACTTGTTTAACGGGATAATTATCAACTACTCCTCCATCAACTAAATAATCACCATTATATTTGGTTGGAGAAAAATATCCGGGAATCGACATGCTGGATCGAATTGCCATCGGTAAATAACCCTTATTGAGAACTACTGCTTCGCCATTCAGCAGATTTGTCCCGATGCAAATAAAGGGGGTTTGTAAATCATTGAAATTTGTAATATTATAAGCCGGTGAAAAATATTTGTTAAGCATAAGATTAACATTCTGCCCCTGAAAAAGAGATGCAGAAAGTCCTATCTTTTTATTTTTTATAGGCAGGGAAACAATGAATTTTTCGCCAAACACTTTTTCTTCAAATGAAATATATTTTCTTGAAATTTTATCTTGCATAATTGCATCCCAGTTCTGCGACCTTATTATTTTTGCAATCGAATCTGGGGCGTAACCTATTGCATAAAGCCCTGCCATTATGCTTCCAATACTTGTTCCACCTATGTAATCGATTCTAAGTCCTGCCTCTTGAATTACCCTTAACAAACCAATATAGGCAAATCCTTTAGCTCCGCCTCCACTCATTACAAGCCCGACACTTGGCCTTTTTGATTTTTTGTTCGAGGTTTTGTTTTGTGAAAAAGATGAAATATTTATTATCAGAATAATAAGGATAATGAGGCTTGGGTAGATGTATATTTTTTTATTCATGCACAATAATATTTATTCATATTTTGAATTAAACAAAAATAGCAATATTTCTGTTTGATATGAAAATTTTATGTTGGCAGTTTTCAGTC
>CAZBSL010000153.1:0-3058 GCA_964494265.1 uncultured Bacteroidales bacterium | reverse complement strand
TCCTGTTCCAAAAGGCTGTTTTTGTTTTTTAGAAATCTGTTTTCTTCTATGATTTAGATATTAAAAATAATTTTTATATTTGTGGAAAAATGATGAAATATACACAATTAATGCGTTATAGCATAACAAATCAGGAGGATATATGCTGTAGGTGTGTGGTTATTTCGGAATTGTATGTAAGCCAATGAGAAAATTTAAATTATATATTTCTTTGTTGATTCTAATGATTTCAAATCTCATAAATGGACAATCATTGATTGGAATATATGGTGGGTTGAATTCTTCAGTTTTTTTTGACAAATCTTCAACACCACATTACTCAGCTAATTATATCACAAAAAATACATATTTAATAGGCCTGCATCTTAAAGAAAGAAAAGATAACTTGCTAAATCTTGCAGTAGATTTTGATTATTTGTATAGAAACACAAAGATTAAAGCACATTATGGAGGACTCGGATCATGGATAAATCGAGATTTAGACGTCGATATTTATTCACTTAATCTAAGGATTCTTCCTGAAATAAAGATTGGAAAGAGGTTTGGTTTTTATTTTAACATTGGGCCATATTTTGGGTTTATCATAAAAACAAAAAAATCAGGAAGTGGTTCAAGTGGCGATGTCCTTGGGAACCATGCTTCATGGATTGAATCAGGTAGCGCCAAAGATGTATTTAAAGGATTAGATTTTGGAATTTCTTCTTCTTTAGGATTAGAGATACCATTAACAAATAAATTTTTCTTGCTCTCTGATATTAATTATGGAATTGGATTGAGTGAAATAAGTAGAGGATCCTTAGGTTCATATGCTGAAAATATAAATTCAAGAAATTTTTACATTACTATAAGTGTAGTTTATAAAATAGATAAATTTAGCTTGACAGAGTTAATTAAGAAATACAATAGATAGCGGGCAAACAATAAATAGAACTCTAAGGACTCTTCAAAGCCTGTTCCGTAATAGCGGAAACCCAACGATGAGTCCATGTTGAAATAAATAATAGAATAAAAAAATATCAATTAAAAATTAAAGAGGCTCACCCACCTATATTATAAAAATCGCCACTAAGATTATAAGTGCCTGATTTAGGTTTATTTTCGACGGCAAGCTTGATTGCTTCAACGGCCCCAAGTTTTCTAACATCATAACCTAAATCGTTAAATAAACAAGGTTTTAATTGACCGTTTGCAGTAAGCCGAAGCCTGTTGCAGCGCTGGCAATTACCTCCGTCTCCACCTTCAACAACAGAAAATTCTCCGGTCGTGAGATTCATTTGGTGAATAAACCTGACTTTTAGATCATTTTTTATACAAAATTCTTTAACCTCAATCGCATCTTTTTCTTGCGAAGAACTCATAACAACACAATTTATTTTAATCGGTTTCAGGCCGACTTTTCTTGCAGCTTCAATTCCCTTAAAAACTTTTGAAAGATCACCACCTCGTGTTATCTTTTCATAAGTTTTTGGATTTATTGAATCAAGACTTATATTAACTCTTTGAAGCCCTGCTTCTTTTAACATTAATGCGAAGTCATGCAAAAGAATTCCATTTGTGGTCATTGCAAGATCTTTTATTCCGGCAATATCCCACAAATTTGATACGAGGCTTACAATTCCTTTCCTGACAAGAGGTTCCCCACCGGTTATTCTTATTTTGTCAATACCAGATTTTACAGCAACTTTTGCAATTTCAGTAATTTCTTCGAGAGATAAAATGTCGCTATGTTTAAGCAACTTGATTCCATGTTCGGGCATGCAGTAAATACATCTCAGATTACAACGATCGGTAACTGAAATTCGCAGATAATTTATTTTGCGATTATATCTGTCTAACATTAACAATTTCTCCTTTTTTAATTATAGTTTTTCCGATAGGAATAGAAATTATTCCATCGGCTTCCGTAAAAGAAAAAATATGTGCCGATCCGTGATATTCAATAGGCCAGACATTTCCACTACTTATTTTTACGGGAATAAAAGATTTTCTCAATGATTTCTTACGCCTATATTCTTTTCCTATAGGCATTCTGATTTCTATGGGATTGAAATCTGCTCCCATCATTTTATTTAAAAATGGTTTTACCAAAAGTTCGAAAATATTAAATGATGAAACCGGATTGCCGGGTAAGCCAAAAACAAACTGATTGCCTTTAACACCAAAAACTGTAGGTTTTCCGGGTTGAATAGCAATTGTTTCAAATTTAATATCAATTTTTAATTCATTGAGAATTTTTGGAATAAAATCGAAATCACCCATTGAAACTCCTCCTGAAATTAAAACAACCTGATTTTTTGAAAAAGCCTTAACAATCAATTCATAACTTGATTTTATATCATCTTTTGCAATTCCAATATAATCGGGTATTGCTCCGGCTTGTTCCACTTGTGCAATAAGTTGATAAGCGTTACTATTCCTGATTTGAGAAGGCCCGGGCTTTATGTCCGGCTCAACGATTTCGTTTCCTGTTGAAATAATACCAAGTTTAACTTTCTTTGAAACAAGGGGCTTAATGTACCCGACTGCCGCCATTACGGCAATATGTTGAGCTTTGATTTTAATTCCTTTTTTTAAAACAATATCACCTTGTTTTACATCCTCGGCAGCAAAGGCAATATTTTTATTGCTTGATTCTTTGATAAATTTTATCTTATTCTTTGATAGATTTTCAGTATGTTCAACCATCAGCACACAATCGGCACCCTCCGGAATTATTGCTCCGGTCATGATTTTTGAACATAGATTTTTTTTAATGCGTTTCTCGGGAACTTTTCCTGCTTGAATTACCTCAATTATTTGTAGTTCATTGTGCATATCCTCCTTACGACACGCATATCCATCCATCGCCGACTTATCGAAAGGTGGCATATTAATGTCGGAAATCACATCTTCGGCAAGTATGCGGTTTAGTGAATTATTCAGGCTAACATATTCATTTTCTGTTTTGATTGACGAATTCACAACCAATTTATAAGCCTCTTCAAATATTATCATAATTTTTTATAAAAAATAAATAATAATTTTCAATAATATTAAATTGCAAAATTAATAATCAATT
>CAZBSL010000152.1:0-7176 GCA_964494265.1 uncultured Bacteroidales bacterium | reverse complement strand
AGAATAAAAATATCTGCATAAACCATTGGTTCACCTGCATGGCCTTCAACAACTTCAATATTATATGCCAAATTTGTATAAGCTAAAATTGCTTTCCATTTTTTGTTCAATTTTCGGCTTATTTCAATATTAAAATCTTTATTATAAACTATATCACCAAATTTGAAGAAATCGGAAGTATATCCTTTTGTACCGTATTCTCCTATAGGAATAGTATCAATTTTTTGTTTATCAATTGAATTAACCTGAGAATAATTTACCGAGATTGTGGTTCCGTATCTTCCACCCAATTTAGATTTCTTAGGAATAGTATAAATTACCTGTGCCTGATAACCCATTTCACCATTTGGCTGAGTTGCATAAGGATACATAGTGGCAAGACTGTAAACATGTTGTTTAGTCAAAGGAGGTAGGAAATTTACATCAAGAGAATTCCCAATTTCTTTTCTATCGGATTTATAAACCATATTATCAATTCGTTTTGCTGAAAACATGATTCCAAGTCCTTTTTGAGAATATGAACCTGATACTAATAATGCTTCGCCGTTTTTGTAAATAAAATTATTTAACGATTCGGGGTCATTAATTTTGTTGGCATATTCGGCCATGAAATTTACTTTTCCCCTGTTAATATTCATTCGTCCGGCAAAAGCAGCAACATTAAGAGGTAGGTTCAACATTAAACTCGGGTCGTTTTCCTGAAAAACACTAACCATACTACCACCTAAGGTTATTTTTGTTTTCATTTCGGCTAAGCCGGTAAATAAATCGTTTACAAAAACTTCACCATCAATACCACGTATTATCCCTTTGCTTTTTTCCCAATAATATCTTTGATTTCCGTAAACACCTTTGATTGTAACACCTTTATACGGCTTGAATTTAATATTAATACCATCAATTGAATTATCAATCCCAAGGTTCCATTCTTCATAAGACCTTAAAACCAATCCACTACCGAATTGTTCATAAAAATTACCTACGGTGATCTCAAAATCATCGCTCTTAAATGAAGCAAAGCGATAAGGTATCCCGCTTCCTTTTAAGCGGTAATCGTATCCCAGCATTGGATTCAAATATACTTCATATCGTAATCCGGCTGTGAATTTTCCATTAGTGTAAATGAGGTTAGAAAAACCATTCATTAGCATATCTTCAGATACATCAGGAGCATTGATAACAGAATCCTCGACATATAATTGGGCATCCATTTGAAAATTTCCATGAATAGAGCCACCACTTAGTATTCCCTGAGCTTTAGTTTCTAATGAAAAAAAGTAAGATACAGAAAGAATACAAAATAGTAAAATTAATTTCTTTTTATTATTTTTCATTGTTTTGATTTTTTGAAATGCTACAAAATGAATTAATGCGAATCGTTTGAAACATCTTCACCTTTGGCAACTTTTTTCAGAATTTCAAACATTTCAAGTTCACCGCCTTCGGCAAAAGAAGTGTGTTGCCAAACTATTTCACCATTGCCATTAATAATAAAAGTATGAGGAATCATATTTACATTCATTGCTCTCTTGAAATCACTATTTTGATCTAAAAGAACTTCATAATCCCAACTCTTTCCATTAACCGTAGGTAGAACCTTAGCACTTGAGCGCGCATCGTCGATAGAAACGGCGTACAATTTTACTCCGGTTTCGTCAATCCAATCGTCGTAAACATCGGCAATTGTGGTTAATTCTCTGATACAAGGCTTGCACCACAAAGCCCAAAAGCTAATTATAACGGGCTTTCCGTCATTAGAAATTTCAGAAGTATTAAATACTTCTCCATTTAGATTTTTAACATCAATTGCAGGTAATTTTGTTAGTTTTTTTCCAGTTTCTTGAGAAAAACCGGCTGCTGCAAAAGTGATCATTAAGGCTAATAAAAATACTTTTTTCATATTTAAAATTTTAAAATTGTATAAAAGGATTAAAAGTATAAGGGGATAGAGGTATATTTGGATTTAAATGAATCCCTTGATATTTCCCATATTCCCAATACATAATTATATTTGTTAAAAAAAATCATTTTCAAAAATTTGTTCTCTGATATAGACTAAATTTTTTATAAAAAGGTTGCTGATGATTTCAGATAATATAAACTTCTAATAATTTTCCGACAGGATTCGGAAATAAATTTATATTTGAAATTTCAGCGGGAATCAAAACGGCATCACCTTCTTTCATTAAAACCGAACCATCGGCATATCCAACATTTATCGAACCTTCAACACAAACATATATTACAAATGAATCCAATTCAATATAATTTTTTTCAAGATCGCATGTCAGGTCAATAATATTGGTTTTAAAATACGGACATTCTACAGCTTCAACAGTCTTGTTTTTTTCTTTTTTGTATTCTGTTCTATATGAATCATAATGATTAAAATCAAAAGCATCAAGAGCTTCTTCGGTGTGTAATTCTCTGGAATTACCTTTCTCATCAACTCTATCCCAGTCATAAATCCTGTAAGTCGTATCAGAAGTTTGCTGTATTTCGGCCAACATAATACCCGGGCCTAAAGCATGAACACGGCCTGAGGGCATAAAAAATATATCTCCTTTTTTAGCTTTTTCATAATTCAATATTTCTTTCAATTTTTTTGATTGAAATATCTCCAAATATTTTTCTTTGTCTAAGTTTTTATTGAAACCGCTTATTAATTCCGAATTTTTTTCGGCGTCCATAATATACCACATTTCAGTTTTACCGGAACCGATTTTGCGTTTCTTGGCAAGTTCATCATCGGGATGAACTTGAATAGAAAGCCAATCTTTTGCGTCAATAAATTTTATTAAAACAGGGAATTCATTTCCGAACTGTGTGAAAACCTTGTCGCCAACCAAATCATCCATAAAAATTTCGATGAGTTCATTCAATTCATTTCCGGCAAGAAAACCATTTTCCACAATAGTTTGATTACCTTTAACTCCTGAAAGCACCCAAACTTCGCCACAATTGGGCAAAGGCGAAAAATCTTTCCCGAGAACAGTTTTTATTTTGTCCCCGCCCCATATTTTATCCTTAAAAATGGGCTTAAACTTTAAGGGATATAATTTATTCATCTATATTTGTCTATATAAAACATGACAAAAGTATTAAATTTTTTAAAAAAAAATAATATTTGATAAAATTTGAATTTTTTTTTGATTTTAAAACTTTTCAAGATATTTATTTTTTGTCCATTTCAATTTATATGCCTAATTGTTTTACACTTCAATAGGCTTAAAAGTTTCTAAATCTTTTTTTTTATATAAACTAAAGTAAAGCAACAAAATTGCAGGGCTTTTAACTTGAATTTGACAATAAAAAAATCCTTCCAATACCTGAAATATCTGCGGTACCGGAAGGATTTATTAAACAAATTTCAGAAACTTTTAGAATCTTATTTGAACTTTGATTGTGTAAGTTCTGAAATTAAATAAATATAATATCTACTTTATATGCTTTGAAAGAAATTTTTCCATAGCTCTGTAAAAATCAAAGCGATTTTCTTCATTACGGAATCCGTGTCCTTCATTATCTTTAACCATGTATTCGACTTCAATGCCTCTTTTTCTGAGAGCTTCGACAATTTGATCGGATTCATCAATATTGACTCTTGGGTCATTAGCACCTTGGGCTACAAATAATGGAGCCATAATTTTATTGGCATTTAATGCAGGAGAAGTTGCAACAAATTGAATACTATCTGTTTCAGGATTTCCAACCATCTCGTACATCATATCAAGCAAAGGTTCCCAATAAGGAGGAATAGTTTGCATAAAAGTGAATAAATTTGAAACCCCAACATAATCAACACCGGCCGCATAGAGTGTCGGATTTACAACAAGAGCTTGAAGTGTTGCATAACCACCATAACTTCCTCCATAAATAGCAATACCGTCTTTATCGGCTATTCCTTGTTCGATAAGCCAGTTAACACCATCCGTAATATCGTTTTGCATTGTAAGTCCCCATTGTTTGAATGAAATCTGCCAGAATTCTTTTCCGTAACCTGTCGATCCTCTAAAATTCATCTGCAAAACAGCATAGCCGCGATTGGCGAGAAATTGAATTTCCGGATTAAAACCCCAATTATCTCTTGCCCAAGGACCGCCATGAGGGTTAATTACAACAGGCAAATTTTTTGGTACAACTCCATTCGGAAGCGTTAGATAACCGTGAATTATCTGGCCATCACGTGCTGTATATTGAATAGGCTTGACTCTCGCCATTTGGTTTTCATCTAACCAGGGACTGATTTCATGAATTTTTTCAAGTTTATCGGTATTTTTATCATACAAATAATATGTTCCTAATGTTCGGTCACTTGTTGTGCGAATAATAAATTTATCTTCGTTTTTGGTGTAAGCTGAAATTCCGATTTCATATTGGCCAAGGTCTTTTCTAAGTCTTTCAAGTAATTCTTTAAATTCATCATTAAAGAAATGTCTTTCTGATTTCCATGAAGTAAAATATGCTGCCCAAAGTTTTTTGTTTTTTCTCGAATATGACATTCTTGAAACGTCATAATCAGGATTTTCGTAAAGAACTTCGATTTCTTTTCCATTAGCAATGTCGAAGATCACGGCAGCACTTTTATCGCGTCCTAAGTTAGAAGTAGCATAAACATTTTTATTATCAAAAGTAAAAAAATCAGGACTAACCGATTCCTTGAAGCTTGTAGTTAAAACAGCTTTAAATTCATCGTCTTCAGTTTCACGATACAATATTTGAGTATTAACACCATCAACTATTGCAAAAGCTACACGCAATTTACCATCGTGGTCTGTCATCCAACCCTGGATGTTACCTGGATTTTCGGCAAGCATGGTCATTTCGCCAGTTTTGATATTCAAGCGATAAGGATCAAAAACCTGTGGGTTTCTTTTATTTAATCCAATTATTACTTCGTTAGGAATATCTTCAAGAGCATCAATAATTTGAGTTCTTACTTCATCGAAGCAGGTCAAACATTTAAGATTTTTTCCATTATTATCAACTCCGTACAAGGCATAGTTTTCATCACCTCCGTCATCTTTCAAAAATAGTATTCTTTTGTTGTTTGCCCAAAAGTATCCCGCAATATCACGGTCCTTTTCACTCGTTAGCCTTGTAGCTTTTTTGCTACCGATCTTTTGAATATAAATATTCATTCTACTTTCATAGGGAGATAAATAAGAAAAATATTTCCCATCAGGAGAAATTTGATAAGCTGCTTTCTCCGGATTTTTAAAAAAATTTTCTAGGGGTATTTCGTTCTGAGATAAAGAAATTTTAATTCCCCCAAAAAATAATGTCGCTACCATAACCATTGTTATTAGAGCAGAAATTTTACGTGTCATTTGTTTAATTTTTAATTTATAATTTTTTCTCTTGTTAGTTGTTTAAGCATAACTAATTTTGTACCAAACTATATATTATGCTGATAATCTGTTCTATGTTTCGATATTTCAAGTTTTAATTATATTTTATTATGTTCGCAAACGCAACAAAATTGACCGATAACGAACAATTTTCAAAGATAAGGAATATTATAAAACACAAAAATTTTAGTAAAATATCTTGTCAGTAAGATGGCTTTTTGATTATTTTATAATAATTTACACAATTTAGGTTTTTTATTTCGTTTATAATAATGATTTTTAATTATTTTGCATTTTTTGATTGAAATATTACAGTTTTGGATATTTATACTAAGAAAAAACGGTGGAAAATTTTTTTAATAGCAATAGCTGTTACAATTGTTACTGTGTCGCTTTGGTACACAAATCTTTTAGTTAACGGGGTTGCTCGCGATGAAAGAAAAAATGTAAAAATTTGGGCTGACGCTATACAACGACGTGCAAAACTTGTAAATTATACCGAAAATTTCTTTCAGGAGATAAAAGAGGTTGAACAAAACAGGGCAGAGCTTTTAGCTGAGACATATAGACGAATAGCAGTTGATTCACCATCCGATGATTTAACTTTTTATACAAATATAATAAGCAATAATAAAACTATTCCGGTGATAATGACGAGTGAGGAAGATGAGATACTTTTTTCGACCAATGTAAACTTTAAGCAAGAAGATGTTAAAATACTTGATGAGGATTTGAAGAAAGAATTTTCGGTTTATTCTCCTATTATAGTGAAAATTTCCAACAATATTACTCAAATTTTATATTATAAAGAATCGAGAATTTTTACTGAATTGCGTCTGGTTCTAAACGATTTGATTGAATCTTTTTTCTCGGAAGTTGTTGTTAATTCGGCTTCTGTTCCTGTAATTATTACAGATAGTACAAAAACAACTATTATTATAACCGGAAATATTGAAAACAGAAAAGCCTCGGATTCAAGCTATTTACAAAAGACTATTAAGCAAATGGCTTCGGAAAATACACCTATCGAAATTGATTTGAGCGGACAAGGCAAAACGTATATTTTCTATAAAGATTCCTATCTTTTAACTCAATTGCGTTTTTATCCTTATGTTCAGTTTGGTATTATCGGGCTGTTTTTATTTATTGCTTATTTATTATTCAGTACGGCTCGAAAATCGGAACAAAATCAGGTTTGGGTTGGAATGTCGAAAGAAACCGCTCACCAACTTGGGACACCACTTTCATCATTAATGGCCTGGCTTGAACTCTTACGATTAAAAGATGCCGATGAAGAAGCCATTTCAGAAATGGAAAAAGATATAAATCGCCTGAAAACGATTAGCGAAAGATTTTCAAAAATCGGATCGGGAACAAATTTAATTGAAGAAAACATAGTTAAAATAATTTACGATTCGGTTGAGTACATAAAATCAAGAACATCAAAAAATATTAAATATCACATTAATATTGCTAAAAACCGAGCAATTATTGTTCCCGTTAATTTGCATTTATTTGAATGGGTTATTGAAAATATTTGCAAAAATGCCGTTGATGCAATGAGTGGAAAAGGCGAATTAAACGTGGATATTTCGGAGGATGAAGATAGTATTACGATTGACTTTTCTGACACCGGAAAAGGTATTCCAAAGTCAAGTTTTAAAGCGGTTTTCAATCCCGGATATACAAGTAAAAAAAGAGGTTGGGGGCTTGGCTTGTCGCTTGCAAAGCGAATTATAAACGATTATCATTCAGGCAAAATATTCGTAAAATCATCTGCAATAGATAAAGGGACGACTTTTAGGATTGTTTTGAAAAAAAGTAA
>CAZBSL010000151.1:3159-7224 GCA_964494265.1 uncultured Bacteroidales bacterium | reverse complement strand
TAAGAATTTTGCCTTTTTGCGGAAAAGTTACAGTTGATGATAGTAGCATCAAGAGAAATAAAAATATTTTGTAAAGAGTTTTCATTATTATCGAATTGAAGGTTCAAATATAATTTATTTTTGTGAATAAAAAACTTTATTAACCATAATCAATAACCAATTTAAAATATTCTCATTGCTCTTGTAATTTCTCTTTTTCCCGTTGGGCCGGGTAAACCCTCAATTGTGAAACCTGATTTTTTTAAAGCTCGTTTAAACGATCCCTTTGCCGAATAAGTTAATAGAATCCCGTTCATTTTCATTGCTGAAGCAATTTTCTTAAAAATTTGTTCAGTCCATAATTCCGGTTGAATATCGGGTGCAAAAGCATCGAAATAAACTAAATCATAAGTATTTTCCGGTAATTTAATATTTTGAATCTTCTCGTTAATTTTATTGAGTATGAAATTTTCATTGATAACTTTTTGTGTATTCCAATCCAATTCATGAAGTTTTAAAAACACTTCATTTGAATCCTTTTTATTAAAAAGTTCCGGATAATTTAGTTTACTGTAATATGATTTTTTCAGCGGATTTGATTCAACGGCAGTATAATTTATCTTTGCGTTTTTAGCCTCAAAATAAGTAAGAAAGGCATTTAAACCCGTCCCGAAACCAAGCTCGAAAATGTTAATTTCTTCAAGTGAATTTATAAGAGTTTTTAGCCCGGCATTAATGAAAATATGTTTTGATTCTTCCATGGCTCCAAATGTTGAATGATAGTGTTCCTTGAGATGAGGAAGAAAAATTGTATGGGAGCCGTCATCCGTCAAAATGAGTTCTGCTTCCTTATTTTTAGTAAGGCTCTTGGATGCTTTGCTAAAATCTTTATTACAAAAAGTCATAATTATTATTGCAAATGAGAAAAAAAATCATTTATTTTGAAAAAAGTTTATAAAAATAATATAAATATTAAACCTAAAACTTACAAATTATGAAACTAACTAAATTTTTCCTGATTTTTATTCTTGTTTGTGTATTTGCAAGTATCAATGCACAACAACAGATGCCTCCTGTACCAATTGATGAGGATGTAGTTGTCGGACAATTGGATAACGGATTAAAATATTATATCCGAAAAAATACACGTCCTGAGGATCGTGCAGATTTTTACATTGTTCATAATGTTGGTGCGATTCTGGAAAATGATGATCAGGATGGCCTTGCACATTTTTGCGAACACATGGCTTTTAATGGAACAAAAAACTTTCCCGATAAAGGAGTTTTGAATTTTCTTGAAAGAATTGGTGTCAAATTTGGTCATAATGTAAATGCTTTCACAGGGACTGATGTTACCTGTTATAATCTTAACGATGTTCCAACTACTAATGAAGTATGGATTGATTCGGCTTTATTGGTTTTGCATGACTGGTCGTATTATGTTTCGTTTGAAGATGAAGAAATTGATGCCGAACGAGGCGTAATTCACGAAGAATGGAGAACAAGAAGAAATGCAGATTTTCGGATCAGGAAAAAGAATAGAGGAGTAACTTACAATAATTCAAAGTATTCCAGAAGGGATGTTATAGGTCAGATAGATGTTATTGATAATTGTTCGTACGAAACAATGCGTGATTTTTATCATGATTGGTACAGAACCGATCTTCAGGCAATAATTATTGTTGGAGATATAGATGTAGAAAAAATGCAGAAAAAAGTTATAGAACTTTTTTCTAAAATCCCAAAAAATGAAAACCCAAAAGAACGTTACGATATTGAAATTCCTGATAACAAAGAACCACTTATTGGTATTGTTACCGATCCCGAGGCGAAAAATATTATGATTCAGGTATATTATAAACATGATATTGTAAAACCCGAACAAAAAGATCAATCATACCTTTTCTTAACACTATTGAGGGAATTTTGTACGAGTATGCTCAATAACCGATTTGATGAAATAGTCCAAAAGCCAAACCCGCCATTTGTTGTAGGACAAGGTTATTACGGTTCCTTGACGAGAACAAAAGATATTTTTGCACTTTATTCTATTGCATCACCTCAAAAAGAAAAAATCGCTTTAACTACTTTGTTGACAGAAGCTGAAAGGGTTAAAAGATATGGTTTTACAATTTCCGAATTTGAAAGAGTTAAGAAGGAATTTTTAAGTAATCTTGAATCAGATTATAAAGATAGAGAAAACAGGACGAATAATTCTTTTGTTTGGAAATATTTTAGTAATTTTTTAACAAATGAACCTATTCCAAGCCTTGATTTTTATTACAATAAAATTAAGCAAGTTATGCCCTTTATTCAAATAGAACAGGTAAATATGCTTGCAGAATCTTTTATTACTGATGATAATATTGTTGTAACAATTTCAGGCCCCGAGAAAGACTTAGAATCTCTTCCAACAGAAGAGGATATTTTGAAAGAGCTTGAAAACGTTAAAAGTGTAGAGCTTGAAGCGTATAAAGATGAGATGTCCGACAAACCATTAATTGAAAATATACCCGAACCCGGAAAAATTGTTAAAGAAACAAATATTGAACAATTTGACGCTACAGAATGGACTTTGAGCAATGGAGTTAAAGTTATTTTTAAGAAAACTGATTTTAAGGACGATGAGATTTTAATGTCCGCATTTAGCTTTGGAGGAACATCATTATATAATCTGGAAGATTTACCATCAGCAAATTTAACTTCTACATTTATCGGACAGTATGGACTTGGAGATTTTAATTCCATTAACTTGAAAAAAATTCTTACCGGAAAAGTTGTAAGGGTAAATCCATACATCAATGATGAGGAAGAGGGGTTTAACTGTAGCTCTTCTGTTAATGATTTAGAAACTTTGTTTCAACTAACATATTTATATTTTGCAAATCCTCGTTTCGATGAAGAAGCTCATGATGCATTCATGGAGAGAATATCGGCTTATTTTCAAAATATGAGCATGGATCCTCAAAAAGTATATAGCGATTCTGTTGATGTTATTAATGCTGACCACCACCCAAGAATACAACCGTTTAATGTTGATTATCTTAAAAAAGTAGAATTTGAAAAAATAAAGAGAATTTATAACGACCGCTTTGCCGATGCCAATAACTTTACTTTTGTATTTGTTGGTAATATTGATGTTGAAACTTTTAAACCTCTCGTTGAAACATATTTGGCTTCACTTCCTAATGTTGAAAATGATGAAACATATAAGGATAATGGCGTAAGAGCTCCAAAAAATACAATTGAGAGAGTTATTACGAAAAAGCTTGAAGTTCCAAAATCAACGGTTTCGATTAATTATAGCGGTGAATTTGATTATGATGATTATTTTGAAAGAATGAATGCTAAAGTTATTTCCCATGTTTTGGAATTACGTTTTACTGAAGTAATTCGTGAAAAAGAAGGTGGAACTTATGGAGTTAGGGTAAGATTGTCAACAACAAAATATCCCTGGGAAAAATATAAACTTTCTATTAAATTTGATTGCGATAATGAAAAAGCTGAAAAGCTGAAAAAATTAGTTTATCAGGAAATTGAAAAAATTGTTAAAGAAGGGCCATCAGAAACTAATCTTGATAAAGCAAAAAAATATTTTATTAAGAAAAGAGAAGAAGGTTTGAAAGAAAATCGTTTCTGGCTTGGAAAAATTAAAAATGCATATTTCTATGGTAGTGAAAATATCAAGCTGGATGATTATAATGAGATTATTGATAAGATTACTATTAAATCAGTAAAGAAAACAGCTAAGAAACATATTGACACGAGTAAATATGTTGAAGTTTTATTGATGCCAGAAGAATAATGATAGAATGATAAAATGATAAAATGAGAGAATGAGGATGTAATATTTTAGCATTGACTCATTCTCTCATTCTATCATTTATTATACAATAAATTAATACCAAGTATATTCTGAGTAAGTTGCACTTCTTTTATAAAAGTAGCAGATGAATAATCATAGATATATATTCTGTTATTCTCAGCGATAAATATCCGTGAATTTAATTCTTCATAAACTATTTGAGTTGCTGAAATATTATCAATATATAAATTACTTGAATTATTGTTATAATTATATGAATA
>CAZBSL010000151.1:1214-3059 GCA_964494265.1 uncultured Bacteroidales bacterium | reverse complement strand
TATTTTCCCGTTAGCAGAAGTTTTGCTTTTTAAATTTACTCCAACATACTCACCGAACCTGATAGGATTTGTAGGCAATAATGTATTTGGAGCCTGAGCGGTAAATTTAATTGTACCGTTCTGATTATAACCATTAATATATTCGTAAGAAAATGCAAGATAAAGAATGTTGTCATCCAAAAACATAGAATTGTAATCGTGCATAGGTTGATAAATTGTCGGTTCTAACGACCAGTCGATTTTGCCATCATCAATATTAAAAACAATTAGATTGGTAATGTCTAACCCGCTAATAAACAATTGACGGTAAAATGAATTAATTTTTGAGGCTGAATAATCACCTTCAAAAGTGAAAAGTTCCTGAAGATTGAAATCATTATCAATTTTATTAACAATAATCTGATTGTTAGTTGTTTTGGTAATAACTATTAGACTTTCAAATTGTTTATCAATCTCAGAAATATTAATACTTATAAATTCTTTTTTTGAATTATCGGCATTAGCTGCAATAATCAAAATATAATATTTACCTGATGAAATATGAATATTATCAATTACATAATCAATATTGATTTGATAAGAATTTGATTTTGGCAGTATAAATAAAGGTGAAGTTACGGGAATAAGATTTTCGTTTACTATAGAAATGTTTATGGTTTCAAGTTGACTATAATCCGAAACATCAGCTGTTATTTTAATAGTATCGAGTACATTAAAAGTAGAATTCTGTGCCGGAGAGAATATCTTTATTTCAGGCACAGATTTGTTTTCACTTTTCTTGCAGGTCGAAAAAAGAATCAAAATTGCCGAAACTATTATTATCAGATATTTCCTCCGCATTTCATGAATTATTATTCTATAAAATTAAGGAAAAGTTTATTAATGATAGTTCTTTTCGCCTGCCTCAATTTTTACTTTTAAAATGTTTTCATCAGGAGGAATAGGGCAGGAGTATTTATGATTATAACAACACAAAGGATTATAAGCAAGATTAAAATCCAGTTTAATAGTATCGCTTTTCGGGATTTTGAAATCAAGAAAACGTCCTCCGCCATAAGTTTCATTTACAGAGGTTTCATCTTTAAAAGGGATAAAAAGATAATCTTCGTAACCGGCTCGATTTATAAGTTTAAGGTTTTGATAAACACTTAGTTTTTGCTGTGTATTATTAATATGAAATTTTAATTCACCATATTTTATATAATCAGGCCTTCTATCGGTAGATGTTTTCATTTTAAAAGGAATTGCTGTTGTGTCTCTTACGAAAGTGCAATTTACTTCGTAATTAATATCAATAGGAAAATATTTTAATCCGATAAAATCAGTCAATAATTCATCGGTTAATGGAGTGTTTTCAATATCAGTATATTCAATATCTTTCACATCTCTATGTCGTTGAATTTTGATTTTATAGATTTTATCAGGATCATTTTCGCCAATCAAATCATCAGCCGGATTGAAAAAAAGCCAAGCATAAAAATAGGAAACGACTTCACTTATCAAAGTCCTGACACCTTTACTGCTTGTCCACCATTGTTCTGAATTATAAGTTATATCTTTTGAAGCAATTATGCCAATATTGAAATAATCGGGAAAAGCCTCTTCAAACAGCATTCTGCTTCTCCTTGCATGACAAGCCATTGAAAAAATATTAAAAGAAGTAATCGGGCTGTTAGTTGCAGTGATATAGTTTTTTACTTCGATAGCACTTGCGTAGGTACGATCGCGAAGAACACTTAAAGGAGTTGGTGTTTTGATTATCTTCTTAGCATCAACACCGAATTTCTTCATCGTTAGGGCTGAAACCTCGGCATAAGTCTTGAATTTTGTTAAAAAACTACCTTT
>CAZBSL010000151.1:0-1114 GCA_964494265.1 uncultured Bacteroidales bacterium | reverse complement strand
TCATAATTATTTTCTTTTTAATCACTGCAAATTACATAAAATATTCTCATAAAAAATATCACTTGGCATGTTTGCCGGAAAGATTAGAATTCGATAGTCGATTATAAAAATAGCTATGCAAAACAGGAAAAATCAGAAGGGATGAACATATTCGGTATCCTGTCCACTGATTTTTTATGCTTGATGCTGTTCCCTTAAAAGGTCGTTTACAGTTTTAACCGGATTAAAAGTAATAATAGGGCATTCAACGAAAATTGTGATCCAATATGCCATTGCTCCATTCCAAAGGCCCGGTAATTCCTGTGCCTTAAGACTTTTTCCATCTTTTGATTTTATTGAAATAAAACCTGTATTATGGTCAACAAATTTCTTCAAATCAAATAGACGACCTTTGTAATCTCGAACTGAACAAATTAGGTCAACCGGATTAAAATGAGTTGCATTGCTGACAATTCCTTTTTGCTTGGGATCATTTAAGTCCATTTGTGATGATTCAACAATCTGAAGAGAGGTAACACCTTTTGAATTTTTCGTCCAAAAAGGGCCGCCGCCCGGTTCACCTTCATTTTTTACCATACCACAAATTCGTATTGGCCGATTAAGCTTGTTGAATAAAACTTTTGATTTTTCATGATTTGAAAGATTCATTAAACTTTTATTAAAATCAATCTCAAGGTTTTCTTTTGCAAAAGTTTCTATTCCATTTAATATTTTATCATTTAAATCTTCTTTCTCAAGTAATTTCAAATAATCATTTGTTTTTTCCTGAAGCTTAAATAAATATCCGGCAAGTGCTTTTTTATAAAGATAAGTTGTGTTTCTTAATCTGTCGGGTACTATGTTGTCGATGTTTTTAACGAAAATAATATCACCCTTCAAATCGTTAAGATTCTCAATTAAAGCTCCATGGCCGCCGGGCCTGAATAAAAGGCTTCCATCTACCTCTCGAAAAGGTTTGTTCTCCAAATCAACGGCGATAGTGTCGGTTGAACTTTTTTGAACCGAGAAACTAATATCATAAGTTATTCCAAATTTCTTTTCGTATTTAGCTTTTGCTTTATCAATTTCTTCCTTAAAATCATTGAGATGCTCAGGCGAAACCGTAAAATGTACT
>CAZBSL010000150.1:0-7228 GCA_964494265.1 uncultured Bacteroidales bacterium | reverse complement strand
AAAATACAAAATAGAGCAATTGTGATTAAAATAGTAAACTTTCTCATAAGATTTTTTTTTATTTTTTATTAATTAAATATTTACACAATAGACAATCATTCGCTTAAAATAGTTGCAATTGATATTAGTGATATTTTATATTACAATAGTATTTGTTTATGATTTTATAATCCTTTTATGGTTCAAGTAATTAATCCAATAAAGCTTTACGAAAAAAACAAAGTTATACAGAATATTAGTTCCAAAAATGGAGTACTTTTTTGCCTGGGTTAGCTTGTAACAACGAACTACTTTTTTGACAGGAATGCTTTTTCACTCTAATGTTTAGAAAATAAAAAAAGGGAGATTGAAAACAATCCCCCCTTTTTAATCATTAAAACAAATCAACTATTTTATTGTTAACTTTTCGGTTTTAATACCATTTGCAGTTTTAATCCGGATAAAGTAAATACCAGATTGATAAGCTGAAGTATTTATTGAAAGCTTTGTTTCATTTACGGCCTTCTCAAGCATTGTTTGTCCTATAAAGTTTAATACTTTAATATGGGTGATGGTATTGTTAGAAACAATATTCATTATATCAGAAGCCGGGTTCGGATAAATTTCAACTTCAAGAGAAGTATTTTCCATCATTCCGAGACTTCCCTTAATTATGTTGATTACACTAAATTCCCCATCACTTTCGGGAAAAATTGTTTTTGTGTAAGCTTGAACATATTCATCACTAAAGGTGTAAATTGCCGGAACCTCAATTTGCTTTTGTGAGTCCCAAACAATAATAGAAATCGGATTATTTGCTTCATATCCTTTGCCTTCAGTTACAGTAGAAAAGATAGGAACAGAGTTTTCGAGAACATTTTCAGAAACTACCACACTTGCACCAACCATTTTTTTGCCATCAAAAATAGCAACTTCATCACCAATGTTTAAACCGGAAACATAGATTGTGTAAACCGGATCGGCAGCATTACCACCTTCAAAAACAAAGTTATTTGTAACTTCAGGTGTTGATGAAGATAATGTAGATTTTACAGGAATATTATAAACTAATTCGGCTTCAGCAAACATTTTAATCAGATAACCTTCGCCGGGATTTGCATTTCCAATTCCGTTTACCCAGTTTGGGCCGATTTTTCTTAGCATTTCTCCATTGGAATTTCTAACAAAATCAAGATCATCAGATAAAATACCATCAAATGCTACAAGAGCATCAATAGCTTCAGTAGGGAGATAACTTATAAATTGATAACCTACAAATAGATCAATAGGAGTTAATGGATTCAATTCTTCACCGCTAAGTTCTAAAGTTTCATCACCAAACATTTTGAATAAATATCCTTCGGTTGTAATCCAATCGCCTATTCCATTTACCCAGTTTGGGCCAATTTTCCTGAACATTGTACCATTTGAAGCTCTTACAAAATCAAGGTTTTCATTTAAAAGGTCTTGAAGTACTATAAACATATCGGGGTCTTCAGATTCAATTCGGCTTGAAACAAAATTATAACCACTTGGTATATCTATTTGCTGTTGCCCGGCAGATAATTGACATCTGATAATTGTATTCGATGACCCGCAAGCCAGCACAGCGTTTCCAGCCGGATTGATGGACATACTACTAATTTCACCACCGACGGAAGTTGGAGACCAATCTAAAGTCCAACTCTGGCCACCATCATCAGTTCTGTAGATGGAACTTCCTGTTGCCCAGCCAGTGTTTTCATCCAACATTACAAGCAACTCAAGATCCTCATCGGGAATAGTATTTATAACACTCCAGCTTACTCCTCCATCCGACGTGCCCAGCACTATGCCACCATTTGCAACTGCCAAACCGTTGGATGAGTCAAAGAAATGAATCTCATTAACAATTGGTGTGATAGTAGGATTCTGATTGGTCCAGGTCGCTCCTCCATTAATTGTATGTCTTATAAAGGCGTTTTCTCCAGCGTATCCCCCGCAGGCCCATCCTTCCAATTCATTGATGAAATAAACATCTGCAATATAATTGGATGTGTTCATGTACTGTTGTGTCCATGTAACACCTCCGTCCAATGAACGTCTTAGGTTTCCTTGTCCACCGTATGCCCATCCTAAATCAGCTGTTACCCAAGTAAATCCATCTAAAAAACCAGCAGGCAATGTGCTGGTAGCCCAGTTATCACCCCCATCAGTAGTCCTATAAAGAACAGCGGGAGCGGTGAAGGGGCTCCCCTGAATCATAATCCAGGCGGTGTTCTCATCAAGAACAAAAACATAATTACCTCCAGGTGCATCCTCATCAGTAATCCAGTTGCTTCCGCCATCATCAGTACGCAATATAAAGCCATTTGGTGTATTAATCTTGGAAACAATCCAGGCGCTATTATTATCTATCCAGTCCACTGTCTGATAAATAGTGGACTCAAACTGTAATTCCCAGTTTTCCCCCATATCTGTGCTGTGTAATATACGGGCCCAGTTTGCCCCAAACCATAATGAAGAACCGATGAAATTGATGTTATAAATATTTACAGTCACCTGGAGATCATGCCTAATCCAATTTACTCCTCCATCGGTTGTTATTTGCACTATCCTTTGACCAGAGCTGCCATTATCAGAACCGATTATAGCCACATTCTGAGCATCCTGAACATCGAGATAACTTTGATCACAATCAGTGGTTGTCTGGATTGTCCATGTTTCTCCACCATTTTCCGTGTAAATGACCTCACCGTCTTGATTATTTCTTTGAGTGGTAGCCCAGCCTATATCAGCGGATGCGAAGCCAATATCGCAGCAACGCTTTCCCGTTCCTGTGAAGATAGGAAGTACCTGACTCACCCAGGAGTTACCACCATCCTCTGTTTTTTTTACGAATGGCCCACCATCAGCTTTTCCGCTTATCCAACCGGTTTGAGCATCAATAAAGCTGACTGCTGAGACTGTTGGGCTAGAAGCGGAACCAAAACTCAGATTCTCCCACGTCTGACCACCATTTGTTGTACGAAGAACAAGGAAGGTATTCCCATCCGACCAACCACCGACAGCCCATCCTGTAAGGTAGTCGATGAATTTTACATCTTTGAGTCTCCTGCCTGTTCCACTCGGTTGATTAACCCACGTTTGCCCACCGTCGGTAGTTGCGAATATCTTGCCGCTGTTAAAAACCGCCCATACTGAGTCGGCGCTTACCATGTATATCGCACTTGGACCTCCTTCAGGTATTGGTGTGACACGTAACCAGCTTTCTCCCCCATTCTCAGTAGTTAGCACAAGGCCGTCTCCCGCGGCCATACCATGAAGGCCATCTTCAAGCATTTGTAAAGTATTGAAATTGGTGGAGGGGGTTTCTGTAATCACCTCCCATTGCTGGGAACCTACAACTACAGCAGTAACAGTATTTGACGGATCAGATTCACCTTCATCATAAACAGCTGTAACATAATACTCATATGTTTCATAAGTAAGATCAAAGTCATCATAACTAAGGTTGGTGGTATTACCCAGCAATGCATTATCACGGTATATGTTAAAGGAGTTTGGGGTTCCTGTAGCAGGAGCATCCCATGTTAAAGTAACATCGTTTTCACTTACACTTGCAGTAAGATTTGTTGGAGGATCACCTGCAGGAGGAGGTATTTCACCTTCATTAAAGCAAACATCATCATAATATGCACCTGGTGCACCACCTCCGCTAGCACCATAATAGTCAATTCCACCAATGGTCTTAGTATTGGTAAATTCATTGACTAATACATCGTCTAAATATATCCAACTGTTATCTGTATCCAGATCGAATAAAACTTCAACCTTGATCCAGGTATCCTGATTATAAGTAAAGTCTCCTGCGGCTTGACCTACAAAACTACCTGTACCGCCATCATCAAAGTAAAGACCAACTACCGAACCAGCTCCAGGAGTAGGTTCGGATTGAACATTAAAATAACCAGAGAATCCGGTAGGCACATATATATAATTTGTATAAGACCAAACACCAGCATCCAGTGGGTCAGGACCAAATGTGTATACAAGGTCAACAGCACCTGCATCAACTACGAATGAGTTGCTAGGACTGTTAGAATACATATCGCTTACAGTAGCATCATCGGCTGATGTACCACTCCATGTAGTCCACATTCCACCTAATTGCTCAGCAACTAAACCACCAACGGTTAATGCATCAAAGTTTTCGCATGTAGGAGGAGGTATTTCACCTTCATTAAAGCAAACATCATCATAATATGCACCCGGTGCACCACCTAGGGCACTACCATAATAGTCAATTCCACCAATGGTCATAGTATTGGTAAATTCATTGACTAATACATCGTCAAAATATATCCAACTGTTATCTGTATCCAGATCGAATAAAACTTCAACCTTGATCCAGGTATCCTGATTATAAGTAAAGTCTCCTGCGGCTTGACCTACAAAACTACCTGTACCGCCATCATCAAAGTAAAGACCAACTACCGAACCAGCTCCAGGAGTAGGTTCGGATTGAACATTAAAATAACCAGAGAATCCGGTAGGCACATATATATAATTTGTATAAGACCAAACACCAGCATCCAGTGGGTCAGGACCAAATGTGTATACAAGGTCAACAGCACCTGCATCAACTACGAATGAGTTGCTAGGACTGTTAGAATACATATCGCTTACAGTAGCATCATCGGCTGATGTACCACTCCATGTAGTCCACATTCCACCTAATTGCTCAGCAACTAAACCACCAACGGTTAATGCATCAAAGTTTTCGCAGCCGTCAAGAATTTTAAGCCTATTGAAATTGGTGGAGGGGGTTTCTGTACTCACCTCCCATTGCTGGCCAAAGGTATATAGGCCGAAACAAAGCGCAATTGTAAATAGTACTAATTTTTTCATCTTGTTAAATTTTTTCATCTTGTTAAAATTAATTTATAAATTTATTTAATTATTGGAAATTCAATATTTACCTGTTTTTACTTATTTGTCATTTTTTCCTTGGATGAATTAAATTCCTTAAGTATTTTATTTAATGCTTCATTTTGTATTTTTTTCTTTTTTCTGAATTGGGCCAATTCTTCTAAATCCTCTTTCTCAGAAATATTTTTCTTTTTATTTTTTTTATCTTTCGGCGTATCCATATCATTTTTTGCACAAAATTACCTTGTATAATGATTTCAGCAAAAATTTCACCTATACTTTTCCTTATATGTCGGAAAATTCACCTATACTTCTCCTTAATTTTTCAGAATTAAAAGAAGATATATCCTTGATATTTAGCAAGTATCTAAATCTTCAATTGTTTTTTTACAACAAAATAGTCAATGCGGGAGTATTGAGAGAAGATTATATTGTAAAAAGGTTTATTAAGATATTGAACCATATCTAAATCTGAGAAAGGAATGTAATCAAATTAGTTTGGTCATGAGCAATACCAAGTTTTTTCCTTACCCTGGAACGTGCCACTTCAAGGGTACCGGTTCGCTGTCCGGTTAACTCAGAAATTTCTTTGGTAGTCATATTTAATCGTAGGAAAGCACAAAGTCGTTGTTCGGTGGGTGTTAAATCCGGGAATTGCTCAATCAATTTGTCATAAAATTCATTGTGTACCTGCTTGAACCTCATATCAAATTCTTTCCAGACTTCTTTATCTTTATTATTTTGCAATACTTTAACAATTTTTTTAATTGCATATTTTGTCTCTTCTTTTACAGCTGTCACGCGAATGTCCATTAATTTCCCGGTAATATCCGACAAAACTTCATTTTTTCTCATTAATGACATTACATTTGAAGTGAGTTCTTTATTTTTTATTTCAATATCGTTTTCAAGCTGTTTCTTTTCAATTAATACATTTTTGACTTTGATACGATTTCGGGCAACAAGAATTATAATCACAAATACAAAAAATGAAAAGAGGATTGTACCTGAAATAATATAGATGTAATTTTTCCGCTGTTGGGCTAGTTTTTTCTCTTTGTCCTTTTTTTCAAATTGATACAATTGATTTAGCTGCGAAAGCAGCACCATACTTTTTTCAAGGTCCAGACTATCTTTTATTTGTAACTCAAGTAAAGCGTATTTGTATGCTTTAGCGGAATCGTTTATATGTAAATATTGGACGTGTAAGTTTTTTACAACATCGTAGATTAATATTTTTAAATCACTTTCTTTACATATCTCAAAGGCCTGATTGGCATAAAACAGGGTTTTGCTGGGATCGTTGATTTCGGAAAAATATTGCGACAAGCTGATATAAATGGCAGAAAGATAGGGGACATAATTAAATTCTTTACAAATGACAACAGCTTTTTGATAATAGAAATAAGCCGTATCGTAATTCTTTGTATATCGATATACCTCTCCCAGGTTATTATAATTAGCCGCTTCCCATAATTTTTTACCATTCATTTTATTGAGTTTAGCAGCCTCCCTTAGCTTGGGCTCTGCTTTATGAAATTCACCCTGGGTTATAAGAATGGTAGCAAGGTTATTCAAATTCCTCGAAATCCCAACAAAATCATTATTCTGCCTGGCAATTATCAAAGACTGTGTATGATATTCAATTGCCTTAGCGTAGTTTTCCTGTTTGGCATACACACTCGCGATATTGTTTAATGCAATTCCAGTACCGGTTTTATACTTTGTTCTATTGGAAACCTTTAATGCTTCAAAATTCATTTCAACGCATTTTTCATAATCACCAAGCAATTTATAGATATTTCCACTTATCAATAATGTTTCAACATGCTTTCTTTCATTACCCAACTTCAGCGATAAATCTTTTGCTTGTTCAGCATAATTCATTGCTGAAACTAATTTTGTTTTATTCTTGTAAATTTTTGCGAATTGTATTAATACCGTCAATCTGTTTTCATCATTTTCATGTTTCTCTGCCAGATTCAGCGATTCTTTGGCATACCTCAGACAAAGATCAGATTCACTTGAAAGCAGGCTGTCTGTAAGCATTATTAATTTGTCGATTCTTTCATCATCACTTAGTGATTCAAACAAATCAATTTTCAGATTTTCAAGCAATAATGTATCCTGGGCAATTGAAAAATTCCATGTTATAATGGTGAGTAAAATAAGACAAAAATATTTCCTAAAGATCATACGCTTACTATTTTTTTTATCCAAATTTAGGCACACAAAGATAAGCGAAAGGTAATACAATCATAAGTTCAACAATTTTTTTTGGCTAAATAATATTATGATGTGCTATGTTAAAATAATTAAGCCAAAAACAAAAAAAAGG
>CAZBSL010000149.1:0-7272 GCA_964494265.1 uncultured Bacteroidales bacterium | reverse complement strand
TAAAATAATTTTAAATAAAAGTTCTTTTCCACAAAAGAATAAAAAAAAGGGAGACATATTCATATCTCCCTATTCTTTTCAATGATATTAATTAATTGATACTTTTTGGGTTATAATGCCTTTATCAGTTTCAATTTGGAAAATATAAATTCCAGCTTTATAAGTTGAAGTATTAATAATTAGAGTGGTTTCGTTTATATCATTATTGAGAATTATCTGTCCAACAAAATTTAATACTTTTATTCTTTTGATATTATAATTGGAAATAATATTCAATAGATCGGAAGCAGGATTTGGATATAAAGAAATTTCAAGTTCTGAGTTTAAGCCGTTTCTTGCTTTTGTTACATTAATTATACTGAACTCACCGTCAATTGAAGGGAATGTTGTATTTGTATAATTATTTGCATATTCATTTATAAAAGTGTAATTTGCAGAAACTTCAGTTTGATTCTGAGCATCCCAAACAACAATTGATACAGGATTGTCCGATTTGAAACCTTCACCTTCGTTTAAAGTTGAAAATACAGGTATTGAGTTATCAAGTACATTTTTTGAAATAATAACACTTGCACCAACCATTTTATTTGCATCAAAAACTGCAATTTCATCACCAATTTCCAAACCTTCAACATAAATTGTATAAACGGGATCGGCTGCATTACCACCATCGGATTGGAAATGAGTAGGTTTTATTTTATTAAGATTTGCTGATTTTCCTTCTGCTGGATAAATCAAAACTGCATCGGCACTCATTTTCACAAGATACCCTTCACTTGGTAAACAGTTTCCAATTCCGTTCACCCAATTAGGCCCGATTTTTCTTAACATTGAACCATCTGAACTTCTTACATATAACAAATTGTCCCCAATAATAGATGAAAACGCATCCAAAGCATCCATTTCGGTATCCGGTAAATAACTGATAAATTGAAAACCGGTAATAACACCAATAGGTGTATCCACCGGAATTAATGAGCCTTCAACGATAAATTGACCGGCGGCATTTGTTTTAATTAAATAACCTTCGGTTCCAATCCAATCGCCTATTCCATTTACCCAGTTTGGCCCAATCTTCCTTAACATTGCTCCTTGTGAATTTCTAATATACTCAAAGTCATCGTTTAAAATTTCATTTACAACAACCATCATATCAGGGTCTTCAGGATCAATTCTACTTGAAACGAATTGAAAGCCGGGTTCAATTGCTATGGTTTGATTTTCGTTACCGCTTAAAGTTAAATCATAACTATCGGATTGTAAAACAGATTTTGTTTCATTATCTTGAACCCAGGCAACTATCATCAAATCATCAAATTCTTCAATAAAAGTTGTTATCAGATTGGCACTTCCGCTAAATGAAATCGGAATTCCATTCTCAAAGTTTGTAGAAATACCGTTCCCGTCGGGCATCATAGCCATCAATACATTATGAAATTCAGTTTCGCCATTTGTTCCTACATTATCGTAAGTGATTTTTTCTACAACTGCAAAATATGCACTTGCACTGACAATGTTGATTTTCGGATCAACAGTAATATTTGCATCCACATTGAGTCCGTCAAAACTATATTCAAGGTTAAGCTCAACATATGCATCCTCATTGACCGCCTGATTGAATTTTGCCTGAGAAAAAGAAGAACCTGATGAACTTCTACCATTTGAGAAAAAACTGGGAACTCCGCCAACACCGTAATAAATAACACGTTCTCCGCAAGCATCTATGCAATAAGGATCGCCTGATCCCGGCCAACTAACCTGATATTTTACAAGGCTGTAAGTGTTTGAGGGATTAACCTGCAACACTCCATCTAATGCTTCATTACTATACGGACATGCGCCACAAGTTGAGCTCGTAAACATTTCAAATAAAGGTATGCGGTCAACAGCTTCCGCAGCTATATTGATTTGCTGCTCAAGAAAATTATTCTCAGGCGAATTGTCAACTACTCCATTTACCTTGGTAATATTAAGCTTGACATCAAACATTTCAACTGCATTAAATACTGCAGGATTTCCCGCAATAAAAGTATGCGTGCCAAATGCAGGAATATTTACACCTTCAATAGTAAACGTTTCGCTTAATTCTCCATTAATTAGATACTCACCTTCGAAAGATGTAATATTATTACTTGCAATATTTTTCATTGTACCTCCAATTTCCACATTATCTCCGGCAACTGCATAGTCAGGCATATCCATACATAGTAATTGGGCATCATTACTAATATCTTCCCAAATTCCCATATTTGTTACACCAAAACTACCGCCTCCGGTAGGAATAAATTCTTTTTCGTGGTGAAATGCAACCATTATTGTTTGGCCCGCATAAGCCGACATATCAATAGCAACATCAAACCACGACCAATCAGGCCATGGAAAGCCAACTCCGGCAGCTTGAACGCTTTCAGGATCATCAAGGTCAAGAACGGCAGTCCAAGTGGCGCCTCCATCAATTGAAACTTCCATAAAGTAGCGAACCAAATTATCAGGATCCCAATATTGAGCAATTGCATACCCGACAGAACCACGAAGTTGTGCATAGAGCTTAGCTTCCGAATTAGCCGGTATAGAAATTTCAGGAGAGATAATTCTATCGTCAATTGTCATGTTAGAATTTGTTTCAATCCATGTACAGCTTGGTTCGGTAGTATTTGGCATTACGCCATCTACAAAAGTATTATTATCTCCACCATTGTAAATTGACCATCCTTCAGGAGGAAATACAGGGCCGCTAAAATCTTGAGGTGGTAGATAAACCTGTGTGATAGCTGAAATTGAGATAAGGGATAAAATAAATAAAGCTAAAAATTTTTTCATTTTTTTTTGAGTTTAAATTATTAGTAATTTTTTAATTATTAATCAAAAATCTGTTTTAAAGGATTATTGATTTTACTATATTAGAAAAATTCAATTTTTATCGGATTATTATTTTTTTTATTTGAAGATCCTTCTCTTGTATAAATTTTACAAAATATATACCCGGCAATTGCTCTGATAAATCAATGCTGTTTGTTCCATTTGTTAATGTTTCCTTTTTAATTATACATCCAAAAGCATTAATAATTTCCATTTGAAATACTGAAGGTAATTCAATATTTAATATTTTATTTACTGGATTGGGATATAAAGAAATCTCAGAATTTGCATTTTCCATACCAAACCCGGCTTTTGTTACATTAATAATACTGTATTCACCATCATTTGCAGGGAATGTTGAGTTTGTATAAGTGTTTGCATATTCATTTATAAAAGTGTAATTTGCAGAAACTTCAGTTTGATTCTGAGCATCCCAAACAACAATTGATACAGGATTGTCCGATTTGAAACCTTCACCTTCGTTTAAAGTTGAAAATACAGGTATTGAGTTATCAAGTACATTTTTTGAAATAATAACACTTGCACCAACCATTTTATTTGCATCAAAAACTGCAATTTCATCACCAATTTCCAAACCTTCAACATAAATTGTATAAACGGGATCGGCTGCATTACCACCATCGGATTGGAAATGAGTAGGTTTTATTTTATTAAGATTTGCTGATTTTCCTTCTGCTGGATAAATCAAAACTGCATCGGCACTCATTTTCACAAGATACCCTTCACTTGGTAAACAGTTTCCAATTCCGTTCACCCAATTAGGCCCGATTTTTCTTAACATTGAACCATCTGAACTTCTTACATATAACAAATTGTCCCCAATAATAGATGAAAACGCATCCAAAGCATCCATTTCGGTATCCGGTAAATAACTGATAAATTGAAAACCCGAGATAACTTCAATAGGCGTATCTATTGGAATAGTTGAACCTTCAACTGTAAATTGGCCGTTGCCGTTTATTTTTATTAAATAACCTTCGGTTCCTATCCAATCACCAATTCCGTTAACCCAATTTGGTCCGATTTTTCTTAACATTGCTCCTTCAGAATTTCTAATATACTCTAAATCATTAGTTAAAATCTCACTTGCTACCACAGTCATATCCGGGTTATCAGGCTCAATTCTACTTGAAACAAATTGAAAACCGGGTGATAGATTAATAGTTTGTCCATTGGATATAAGCTCTATTCCGAATTCTACTTCATCCATATAGGCAAATGCTTTTCCTGTTTGAAAAATATTAGTACCATTCATAAGCTTATATAATCCCGTACCTGTTAAGCCATCTCCGTTTTCATCATAGATTTTAAAACTGTAACAATCATTTGATTCCAGATTGAAGGTTTCAGTTATAAAAACATTTGGTACAGTATAATTGTTACACGAATATAATACTATATCATTTGAATTCAATAATTCCCATGATGTTTGTTCGGGAAAATTATCAAGCTTTAATACTAAAATAACAGGAGAGCTAATATTTTCGGCTACCATAATTACATTTGATAAAGTATCATTGTAAGGAAACTCATCAGCTTGATTATTGGGATTTTCCAGATAAACGGTAAAAATATCGGATTCAACTACCGATAAATTTATCTCGGGCAAATTTATAATAAGCGATTCGGTAAAGGGAATGTTTCCTGTCCAATTATAAATTTCTTCCGGCTCGTTATTAATTTGATAAACAATGTCAATGCTTGTAAGATCAGATGATCCGAGATTTTCTACTTCAATACCCGCTTCAAATACATTATTACACATTGTAACCGGCGAATAAATATGTTTCAATTTTGCTTCGTTGGTTGGAAAACCACCAAAATCATTAAGGCTTCGTTTTGCTCCCTGTTGAATTTCCCTGGTTGAGTAATTCTGAATCCAAACAGCCAGTTCACAATTATCATGTACCCAAGCAGTATCTATAGAAAAATTAAATGAAAATTCAAGAATGTCGCTTTCTGAAAAATCCAAATTGGTACCACTTGCATTAGGAAGCATAAAACGTTCACAAAAATTTATTTTTTCCTGACCCATCCAGAAGTAAGGTATATCAGTTTCGGTTAGGGCAAACATCAACCTAAGGTTTTGACTGTTGTTGATTGCAACTTTCTCTACCGTAACATTCACAACATAATCAATTTGCTGTGAATTTTCACCTTCGACATTAATTGTAAAATCAGATGGAATATTTTTTCTTTGTTCATAGTTTGCGGAGGTAGGAATTCCGTCAACCACTCCATCAAAATAAGATGTGGGAAGGAAATTAACATTGTAATAATTTTGTTTTAATGGCGCAGCAATTGATTCAAATTGGTCCCAAAGATGGTATTCAACTATAACTACATCTTTGCCGCTTGCTATTAGCCCCTCAGCTGCAATGCTGTGGGGCGGACAGGCACTTCACCAGGTACCTGTAAACATCTCCAAAACGACTTCCTCGCGCGGTACTTGTTGTGCAACTGCCATATTAAAAATCATTGACAGGCAAAGAATATACAAATATTTTATTTTCATTTTATTTAGTTTTTTAAAAAATAAGTCGATCTGTAATATCAGAAAAAAAAGGGAGACGGATTCAAATCTCCCTATTCTTTTCAATGATATTAATTAATTGATACTTTTTGGGTTATAATGCCTTTATCAGTTTCAATTTGGAAAATATAAATTCCAGCTTTATAAGTTGAAGTATTAATAATTAGAGTGGTTTCGTTTATATCATTATTGAGAATTATCTGTCCAACAAAATTTAATACTTTTATTCTTTTGATATTATAATTGGAAATAATATTCAATAGATCGGAAGCAGGATTTGGATATAAAGAAATTTCAAGTTCTGAGTTTAAGCCGTTTCTTGCTTTTGTTACATTAATTATACTGAACTCACCGTCAATTGAAGGGAATGTTGTATTTGTATAATTATTTGCATATTCATTTATAAAAGTGTAATTTGCAGAAACTTCAGTTTGATTCTGAGCATCCCAAACAACAATTGATACAGGATTGTCCGATTTGAAACCTTCACCTTCGTTTAAAGTTGAAAATACAGGTATTGAGTTATCAAGTACATTTTTTGAAATAATAACACTTGCACCAACCATTTTATTTGCATCAAAAACTGCAATTTCATCACCAATTTCCAAACCTTCAACATAAATTGTATAAACGGGATCGGCTGCATTACCACCATCGGATTGGAAATGAGTAGGTTTTATTTTATTAAGATTTGCTGATTTTCCTTCTGCTGGATAAATCAAAACTGCATCGGCACTCATTTTCACAAGATACCCTTCACTTGGTAAACAGTTTCCAATTCCGTTCACCCAATTAGGCCCGATTTTTCTTAACATTGAACCATCTGAACTTCTTACATATAACAAATTGTCCCCAATAATAGATGAAAACGCATCCAAAGCATCCATTTCGGTATCCGGTAAATAACTGATAAATTGAAAACCGGTAATAACACCAATAGGTGTATCCACCGGAATTAATGAGCCTTCAACGATAAATTGACCGGCGGCATTTGTTTTAATTAAATAACCTTCGGTTCCAATCCAATCGCCTATTCCATTTACCCAGTTTGGCCCAATCTTCCTTAACATTGCTCCTTGTGAATTTCTAATATACTCAAAGTCATCGTTTAAAATTTCATTTACAACAACCATCATATCAGGGTCTTCAGGATCAATTCTACTTGAAACGAATTGAAAGCCGGGTTCAATTGCTATGGTTTGATTTTCGTTACCGCTTAAAGTTAAATCATAACTATCGGATTGTAAAACAGATTTTGTTTCATTATCTTGAACCCAGGCAACTATCATCAAATCATCAAATTCTTCAATAAAAGTTGTTATCAGATTGGCACTTCCACTAAAAGTAGATGAAATACCATTAGTAAAACTTGTAGAAATTCCATTTCCATCAGGCATCATTGCCATCAGTACATTATGGAATTCGGTTTCACCATTTGTTCCTACATTATTGTAAGTAGTTTTTTCTACAACTGCAAAATATGCACTTGCATCGGCAATGTTGATTTTCGGATCAACAGTAATATTTGCATCCACATTGAGCCCGTCAAAATTATATTCAAGGTTAAGCTCAATATATGCATCCTCATTGACCGCCTGATTGAATTTTGCCTGAGAAAAAGAAGAACCTGACGAGTAAATACCATTCGAGTAAAAGTCGGGAACGCCTCCCACATTATAATAATCGGTACGAATTCCACAAGCTTCAATGTAATAAGGATCACCTGATCCCGGCCAACTAACCTGGTATTTTACAAGGCTGTAAGTGTTTGAAGGATTAGCCTGCAACACCCCATCAATTGTTAAATTACTACCCGGACAAGCACCACAAGTTGAACTGGTAAACACTTCAAACAAAGG
>CAZBSL010000148.1:6228-7312 GCA_964494265.1 uncultured Bacteroidales bacterium | reverse complement strand
ATAATGAGTTTTTAAACTCTATCAAATTCTTCTTATATTCCAAAAATTTCCAGCATATATAATACAAACGGCAAACTCAACAGGCTAATAATTGTTGAAATAAAAAAGTTTTTCATAGCGAGTTTGTCATCATTGCCATATTTTTTTGCCAAAATCACTAAAATAACCATGCAGGGCATGGCCGACTCGAGAATAAGTACCGAAAATGCCATAGAATTTATTTCGATATTTAAAATATGAAAAATAAATTTTAATAGAAAAATAAAAACTACCGGCAACAAAAACAGTTTATTAAACGAAAGGACATATACATCAGGCGATTTTATCATTTCATGTATTTTGGTCTGTGCCAATAAAATTCCTATATAAAGCATAGCAAGATAAAGAGTTGTGCTGCCAAGCCCTCCCAAGGAAATTTGAAGAAGTTGAGGAAAGCGAATTCTTAGTATCATCATCAAAAGCCCTATTGATAATGCTATTGTATTTGGGTTAATGAGTTTTTTCAAATTGCTCAAGCCTTTTTCTTTTGTATTTGGATTCAACTGATAAACGCCATAACTCCACATAACCGTATTTACAACTAATTGATATAATGCCGCATATAAAATTGCTTCACCTCCCGGAAATAAAGTATCGAGCAAAGGAAAACCTAAAAAAACTATGTTGCCCAGCATACTATGCAAACTGTGAATTACTGCCTGAGGCTTTTCTAATCTTAACAATTTAGCAGAAAGCTTTCCTACCAAAATCTGGATAAAAAGAATAAAATAAGTGCTTACGATAACTATTCCACCGTTTCTTAGAATCTCCACCGTAAAATCAAGGCTTGAAAGTTTTGTTACAATCAACAAGGGTAGAGTGATATAAAAAACCAGCTTTTCAATAACTCCTTTGGCCGTTTCCTGAAGTATTTTCAAGCGAAAAGCTATCGAACCACAAAGGATTAAGATTGCGAGAATAATAATTTGGTTAAGAATTGTTGAAAATCCCATGGTGTAAGAAATCAATTTCTATATTTTATAAGGGGTATAAGGGTATAGAGGATATAACGGTATAACGGAAAATGTGTATAATTTCCTTTCCC
>CAZBSL010000148.1:3991-6128 GCA_964494265.1 uncultured Bacteroidales bacterium | reverse complement strand
TGGTCGCTTCTGAAAACCGAATTTTCAAGCTCTAAGTTTTCAATAAAAATTTTCATTTCCTCAATTAATTCAAGCGTTGTCAATGCTTTGAAATTCCCTTTAAAACGCTTTTTGAAGTGATCTTCACCGTAAGGAAAACTCAAAACCAAAGTCGATAAAAATTCGGGTTGGATTAAATTTATAGCCTTTGCCGAATTAATTGCATGTTGAACAGAATAATTTTTTCCACCTAAACCATTCAAAATCATAACTGATAATTTTATCCCGGCTTTACGGGCTTTTTGCAAACCATCAACACTTGAATTGAAAGTTTCACCCTTATTGATAAGTCTTAATAATTCATCATCACCCGATTCAATCCCCACATAAAGTAATTTTAAACCTGCGTCCGAAAGTTGTTTAAGCTCATCATCTGTTTTTGAACTTATGTCTTTCGGTAAGGCATAAGCCGAAATCCTTGTTACACGGGGAAATGTTTTGTTGATTTCATTGATAATTCTAAGAAGCTTTGAAGATGAGAGAACCATAGCATTTCCATCGGCGAGAAAAACTTTTTTTATATCAGTTGATATTGAAGCTACCTCTTTTATTTCTCGAATTATTTCTTCTTCCTTCCTGACTTTGAATTTTTTTGATGAATACATTTCACAAAACGCACAACGATTCCACGAACAGCCTAAAGTTAGCTGAAGAATCAATGAGTAAGCCTCACTCGGAGGCCGAAATACAGGTTCATTATATTCAAGTGGGAAATACATAAATGGATTTGGAATTTTGATTTAACAATTTTGATTTTTAATTTAATCGGTTAATTTTTCTGCAAACATAAATAATTTTAATGTCTTGCAGATTTGATTTTATGCAGTTCGCAACAATAATATTTGTTGTAAATTTGTCGAAAAATCAAAAGTATATTAATTATGAATACATCTGTTGAAATAAGTTATTATCCATTAAAAGAGGAATTTATTCCACCAATAAAAGAATTCATTGATCGCTTGAACGAATATGAAAACCTGATTGTAAAAACAAGTGGTATAAGTACTCATGTTTTCGGCGAATATTTCGAGGTAATGAAAACTCTGACCAATGAAATTCATAAATCATTTGAAGTGCCTCATTCGGTTTTTGTTATGAAAATTATTAATGCGGATTTGAACGTATCTTAATGGATTTTTCTCAGTTTTTTGAAACATTCTATCAAAACATTCTTGATACTTCCTTATTAGAGATAATCGCTGTAATATTCGGATTATTAAGCGTTTGGTATGCAAAAAAGGAAAATATCTGGGTTTTCCCGAGTGGAATTATTAGCGTTGTTATTTATGTTTATATCTGTTTCTTTGCGAAATTATATGCAGATATGGGAATTAATTTCGTGTATTTTGTGATGAGTATTTACGGTTGGTATGTTTGGACAAGAAAAGATGAATCGAAAAAGCCTCCGCCTATCTCAATGTGTACTCGTAAGCAACATATTATTAGTGCAATTATGTTTGTTTTCTTTTTTATTGTATTAAGTTATTTTTTAAGAAATCACACTGATAGCAATGTGCCTTGGATTGATTCATTTACAACCGCTGTTTTCATAGTTGGGATGTGGCTGATGGCAATTAAAAAAGTCGAAAATTGGATTGCCTGGATTATTGGTGATTTAATTTCAATTCCCTTGTATTTTTATAAAGGCTTGGTATTTACAAGTTTCCAGTTTTCTATATTTCTAATTATTGCGATAATGGGTTATATTGAGTGGAAGCAAAAACTTGAGGGCAGTAAACAAATTGCTTAAAAGAATTGCCATCACCGGACCGGAATCTACCGGAAAATCAAGTTTATGTTTTCAGTTGGCAAAGCATTTTAAAACTTACTGTGTTGAAGAATATGCTCGTAATTATATTGATGACCTGAAACGGCCTTATAATCTTGATGACATAATTAAAATTGCTAAACATCAACTTTCTAATGAAAATAAATTGGCTGAAAAAGCAAATGAATTTTTGTTTTGTGATACTGAACTTATTGTTACAAAAATCTGGAGCGAGCATAAGTTTGGAACATGCCCCGAATGGATACTTGAGAACATTGAAAGCCATAAATACGATTTATATTTGCTTTGCAATATTGACCTTGATTGGGA
>CAZBSL010000148.1:1835-3891 GCA_964494265.1 uncultured Bacteroidales bacterium | reverse complement strand
AGCTTCTTCTGGATTTCAGGCCTGGTACAATCTCTGCTTGTTGTTTATCGAAAACCGGAAAATGGAAAAAAATCCCCTGAATTATTTAATGCTTTTCTGCTGATGTTTTTTTTCAGTTTATTGGCATTCATTGTAATCAGAATTTTTACAGACAATATTTCCACTTACCTTAATCTTTCCGGCGAAACAGAACTATATAAATTATTTTCTTGGTATATTTTATTGATCTCACCCTCATATTTAATTGAATATATTTATCTCTTAAAAAATAAACCCAGGAGGATAATTCTTTATGGATTAATTTCTTATTCGCTTCAACTTTTGTTTGTTGTGCTTCCGGTTTTATTTGCTTATCCATTGATATTTTCTGTTTACGGATTAGTCGTTATTGCAATTTTAAGATTCTTGTGGTTGATCAGGCTTTTAATCAGGTATTCGATCATAAAAGTTTCGTTTCCTTATATTAAAAATCACATTTCATTAGGCTATCCGTTAATATTTAGCAGTTTATTAAGTGGTTCGGGTGAATACATCGACGGATTGATAATTTCAAATTATTTTGATTCGGCTACATTTGCAATTTTTCGATTTGGGGCAAAAGAGTTTCCATTGTTTTTGATTTTGGCAAATTCATTTAGCAATTCGATGATACCTGAATTTTCAAAAGAAATAGAAATCAATCGTATTCTTGAAAAGATTAAAAGGAATTCATTAAAATTGATGTACTATTTTTTCCCGATTTCAATAATTTTACTAATAACAAGCCATTATTTTTATCCAATAATTTTTAATAAAGATTTCTCGGAAAGTGCCGACATTTTTAATGTTTACGTTTTATTAATAATTACCCGCTTCATTTTTCCTCAAACAATTATAATAGGGCAAAAGCATACAAAAATAATAATGATAAGCTCTTTAATTGAGATTATTATAAATGTTTCAATAAGTCTATTATTAATAAAACCTTTTGGAATTGTGGGGGTAGCTTTCGGAACTCTCGCAGCTTATTCCGTCGAAAAAATCATTTTAGTTTTTTACGCAAATTATAAATTAAAAATTAAACCCGGGCAATATATTCCTGTTTTTCAATACTTCTCATTATCTATTATTTTGATAGTTGTATTTATAGGAGTGTTATTTTTTGTATAGCAACTATTAAAATAGAGGTTTGATAATTTAGCTTAAAAATTCAAAAAAATTAACCTTATTGTAAATTTTAATTCCCCAGAAGTAATAAATTTAGGGAATATAATCCCTAAAAGTTATGAAAAACAAGGAATAAGTTTCCAAGTTTATTATTTCTCCGGCAAATAAACATCAAAAAACTCACTTCCCGTTTTCACTTTTTTACACTTTTCTTTTATTATTCGAATATAAGAATAATCATCGTAATTCATATCAATCAGCTCCGTAGCCATTTCTTTTGAATTGAATCGGTCAAGCAGAATATATACTTTTTCGTTTTCAAGAATATTCACAAGTTTTTCAAGTAATTGATCTTCGGCTCCGACATATTCATCTTTTTGCATCCAGTCCAAGGGAAAAGGATTTTGGCTTTGCAATAAAGGATAAATTGCCGCATTATTTGGCAATATTACAAAATGTCCTTTCATTTTAGGATTTGCTTCATAAAGCTTTTTGAAATCAGAATAATAGTTAAAAGTTGCAGGGTTCGTTTTTATATGACCAAATTCCGGGAAAAGGTCACCTAAGTTTTTTGTCAGATTTGAAGCCGGAAGCTCCCGGTAGTTAATATTTCTCTGACCTAAAATTGAGATCACAAATAATAATGACACCAAAACAGCAAAGTAATAAGGCAAAACTTTTTTCTGAGAAAGTGAAAAAACAAAGAGTTGTAATTTATTGTTAATGCTGTTTATTAAAATGAAATTCATAGAAATAAGGATTCCAAAAACATATCCGGGAAAATTTGCACCCAAGGAAATGGAGGTAACCCACGAAAGTAATATCGTAAAAATGATAATTGCAGACTGAGTTTTGGTTAAAGCTTTAAAATAAATTACCATGACAAATAAAATCAAAAGAATCCAAAAAG
>CAZBSL010000148.1:0-1735 GCA_964494265.1 uncultured Bacteroidales bacterium | reverse complement strand
CTTTTGAACGTTTTTCTTTTATATAAAAATAAATGATGAAGATAAAAATAAATGCAGCGAGAAATATAAAATTCTGTTTACATAAAGCAGATATGGAAAATAAAAACAAAGCGACTGAGATATAAAAATCCTTTTTTGAAGATGAAATTTTCGTTGAGAAAAGTTTAATTAAAAATGAAAATCCGATAATTGAGAAAAATACTCCATCAATTGTTGTCCATGGATAAAGATGATAGGTGTTTACATTTAGCACAAAAACTGAAATACCTGTTAGAGAAAATATTATTGCGTATTTTGATCTCGATCTTAGAGTTAAAAAATTCTTTAACAAAAAATATGCCCACAAAAAAGAGAAAATAAAAAACTGTAAAAGGACAAAAATTCGCCCACTTATAATTAATGGAAGCGGGCTTGCAAAATTAATTGTGTGAAGAAGTCCGGAAAATACCGGCCTTATTGAAATGAAATCTTTATGAGGGATTTCACCATTAATAATCCGGTATGATTGGGCTAAAACAACTCCATCGTCGGAAGGATTAAAGCCCTCATTTGAAATATAGTCGGTAAAATAGAAAATCAATCCTATTATAATAGCACAAACGAGGGTGCAAAACAAAGAAAAAAAACCATTATTTTGACTCATGATATTCTTTTTCAGTATTTACCGACCAGATGTTATTTTTTGTTTTTACGTTATTAATAATATTTTCAACGGCAGTCATGGCTGTAAGCATTGAATGATCCATGTTGTTGTATCTGTGCATACCATTTCGTCCGATAAGAAAAAGGTTTTCAATGGTATCAGTAAAATTGCTGATTGTTTCAAAATTATCATAAGAACCGAAATAAGCCGGATAAGTTTTTGGCATTCGAATTACAATCCCGTCCAAAACATCTTTTTTCTCAATCATATCAATCGTACACATCTCGTCAATTGCAAAATTCAAGAAATCTTTGTCTGATTTATTCCAAAGCTCATCACCTTCGTTACAAAAATATTCAAGGCCGATCCACACCTGATCTGGCTCTTTTACCATAAACGGACTCCAATTATTAAAAACCTGGAGCCTCCCGATTTTCACATCTCTTTCCTGAATATAAATCCAAGTATCAGGTATTAAATTGTTTTTAGTTTGGATTTTGGTATTATTTTTTATTTTCATTTTCTTCAGCAAAAGGCCCACCGTAATAAAATCACGATATATCAATCCGTTTGAAACTTTGCGAACATCTTCAGGAATCGGGTTTTTGATTGCAGAAACCAAGTCTTTTACGGGCATTGAAGAAATAAAGTAATCTCCATTGATTTCCTGTTTTTCGCCGGATAGAAGGTTTTCAACAATAATATTTCTGATTTTGCTTCCATTTAAATTGATGCCGACAATTTTTTGATTTCTATGAATTTCGCCTCCATTTTTACAAATTTGATCAGCCACTTCTTCCCACAATTGTCCCGGCCCGAATTTTGGATAAAGATATTGTTCAATCAGGCTGGTTTCTGTATTTTTTTGATCGATTGAACGATTTTTGAAGAAAATGCTTTTAATGGCGTGAGAAATGGTTTTGCTCACCGATAAACCTTTTATTCGTTGAGCACCCCATTCGGCCTTGATTTTATCGCATGAAATTCCCCAAACCTTCTCGGTGTAATCTTTAAAAAAAGTTATATAAAGTTCTTTACCAAAGCGGTTAATAAAAAAGTCTTCAAGGGATTCTTCATTCTTTACAGGAAAAA
>CAZBSL010000147.1:0-7386 GCA_964494265.1 uncultured Bacteroidales bacterium | reverse complement strand
CTTCTGTAAAGACCGGATAATTATGCTTTTATTTGAATCAAAAACTAAACTAAAATTCAGGCTTTCTATATTTTGGTTTTTTTTTTATAAAAGTGTAGGTTTCCTTTATAAATTCATATATTTATACCTAAAAATATATGATAAAAAATTACAGTATAATTAATTTATATATAAAATATGAAAATATCTAAAATTGGTTTAGCATATCATCAAATTGGTCGTGGACAAGAGATTATATCAATTTTGATGAAATATGGATTTGGAGAATTTGTATCAAAAGGTGGATTTGGGAAACATTTTGTTTCAAAAAAACGATTAGCAAAAATTGAATCCCTGTCGAAAAATGAAAGAATTCGACATGCAATTGAAGAATTGGGGCCAACTTTCATTAAATTTGGACAAATTGTTGCCGACAGGCCGGACTTAGTATCGAAAGATTTGCGTGATGAATTAAAAAAACTGCAAGATGATGCTCATCCAATGTCTGATGAAATAGCTGTTAACGAAGTTGAAAAACAGCTTAACAAACCATTAAAGGAAGTTTTTAAAACTTTTAATAAAACTCACATTGCTTCGGCATCAATTGCTCAGGCTTATGAAGCTGTTTTACAAAACGGACAGAAGGTTGCTCTAAAAGTTCAACGTCCCGGAATTGAAAAAGTCATAAAGCTTGATTTATCATTGATGGAATTCTTTGCAAAAAAAATCCAGAAAAATCATCCCGATTTTCAGGCTATTGATATTGACGGAGTTGTAGGGGAATTCGGCAAATCAATAACTAAAGAAATTGATTTTACAAATGAGGCTGCAAATATGCTTAGGTTTGCTCATAATTTCAAAGGTGATGAAACCATTTATGTTCCAAAAGTGTTTATGGAACATTCCAGCAAAAAACTACTTGTTGAAGAATTTATTGACGGTTTAAAAGTTGATGATATTGAAGGTCTTAAAAAAGCCGGCGATGATCCTATCGAGATTGCTCACAGAGGTTCAAAACTAATGTTTAAGCAAATTTTTACTCACGGATTCTTCCATGCCGATCCTCATTCAGGCAATATTTTCATAAAAGAAAACAACGTCATTGTTTTTATTGACTTCGGAATGATGGGAACTTTGCGACCTTATCACATGGATTTTCTTGGGAAATATGTTTTGGGATATATTCAGCGAGATGCGACAAAACTGACTGAAGCATTGTTATTATTATCAGGAAAAAGACATTACGACCGTGTCGATGAATTGGAGTTTGAAATTTCCGATATGTTAAAACACTACCAATATGTTTCAATGAAGGAAATGAATTTTGGTGACATAATGAATAAATCCATTGACATTATTGTTGATTTCGGATTATCAATTCCTCCTACTATTTATCTTTTACTTAAAGCTTTGATAACCATTCAGGGTGTTGCTGAAAAATTAAATCCGAAAATTGATATTGCAAAAGAAATGGAGCCTTTTGCAAAGGAATTACTAAAAAGCCAGTTCAGTCCGGCGAAGTTTAGCAAGCAAATTTTTTCTACTGTTGGTGATTATTTTGATCTGATACGCGACCTTCCAAAAGAAATTTCCGAAATTATTTATAAAACCAAAGAAGGAAAACTCAAAATGCAAATAGAATTTCAAGGGCTTGATATGCTTTTGAAAAAAATGGATCATATTAGTAAACGAATTTCTATTTCTATTGTTTTATCTGCTTTAATTGTTGGAGCGGCAATTGTTTCCCAATGGGAGCATATGAAGTGGGTTGGAACTGTAATATTTTTACTATCAGGTGTTTTTGGGTTTTGGCTATTAGTTAAATTATGGAGAACCCAAAAATTTGACAAAGAGAAATAATTTTCTTTGTTTTTTGAATTTTTTGTAATTATTCCATTTCTATTGCGGTCGTCGTCGATCTATTTAAAAATGGTTTAAAAAAGTAAATAAAACCAATGCGAAAAATAAATTTTTGGCAGGTTTGCTCAAGCAATATTATTGTGAAAAATTTGTTAAGTAATACTATTAAAAATACAAATATTATTGATTTTGCTTTTTAGAAAATTCTCGGCCTCTTTAAAAAACATTTTAATAATATCCTTTATTATTTTTTTGGGTTGTTCAACTGCAGAAAAGAAAAAAGTTGAAATACTTCCGGAATTTTCTCCCGATAGCCTGATTTTCGACCTCGACAAAATGGTAATGGAGAAAAAAGCAAAACATATTGATAAAATTTTCAATAAACTTGCAAGAGGAAATTGGTTTAACGGAGCTGTAATCTATGGTGAAAGAGGAGAAATTATCTATAAAAATGCATTTGGTTATGGAAATTTGAGAAAAAAAGATAGTCTGACGACCAAATCATCTTTTCAACTCGCATCAGTTTCAAAGATGTTTACAGCTATGGCTATTATGATTCTGAAAGAAGCCGGTAAACTCAATTATGATGATACTGTCAGCAAATTTATTCCTGAATTTCCTTACGAAAAAATTTCAATCCGCCATTTACTGAACCACCGTTCAGGATTACCGAGATATATGTCGGTTGCACATAAAAATTGGAAAAATAAAACAATTCCATTAACAAATCAGAATATGCTTGATTTGTTTGTTGAACATAAACCGAATCAATATTTTCAGGCTGACAAAGGATTTCATTATTGTAATACTAATTATGCTTTTCTTGCTATAATTGTCGAACGAATTTCGAAAATTTCTTTTGATGAATTCGTAAAACAGAAAATATTTACTCCCTTAGAAATGAACAACTCCTTTGTTTACAATATGAATGGAGATACGTTTGTTTCACAATATATTAATGAAGGTGTGCAGGGCCATCGTAATAAGGGATGGCGATATATTAAGGAAAGAAACGATTATTTGAACGGAGTCATGGGCGACAAAGGTATTTATTCTTCGGTTGAAGACTTATTTAAATTTAATATATCTTTGGATTCCGGTCTTTTGCTTAGCAAAGAAGCTTTAAAAGAAGCGTTTAGTCCGGGTAGTCCAAAATATTGGAAACGAAATAATAACTATGGTTTTGGTTGGAGAATAAAATCAAAAACAGACAGTACTGTTTTTCATTATGGCTGGTGGAAAGGCTTCAGGGCTTTTTATCTTCGCGATATGAAAAACGATAAGGTAATTATTGCACTTAGCAATAAGGACAAAGGGCCCGGATCAAGTATTTTATGGAATATTCTGAAAGAAAAATCTAATTGTCTCGGGCCGGCCGGAAAAAATGATACTGCTCCTAATGAATTAGAAACAGTATCGTATTATTGAAAATTGAATTTCAATTTATCTAAATATATGAATACAGATGTTTGGTTTTATTAAGCAAACATCGGGAATTCACCCATCATTTCGTTTACACGTTTTTTAACATTTAAGAGTAGTTCTTCGTTTTCGACGTCGCAAATAACTTCATCAATTAAATTAACAATCGGCAACATATGTTCTTCTTTCAGTCCGCGTGTTGTAATTGCCGGTGTTCCTATTCTTAAACCGGATGTCTGGAATGGTGAACGGCTATCGAAGGGAACCATATTTTTGTTTACAGTAATATCTGCTCTTACCAAAGTGTTTTCAACAATTTTTCCTGAAATCTTTGGGAATTTCGAACGAAGGTCTATCAACATCAGGTGATTGTCGGTTCCTTGCGAAATAACATTATAGCCTTTATCTATAAAAGCTTTTGCCATAACATCAGCATTTTTCTTAACCTGAATTATATATTTCATATATTCATCAGTTAGGGCTTCGCCAAATGCAACGGCTTTTGAAGCAATAACATGCTCTAATGGGCCACCTTGTATTCCCGGAAAAACTGCCGAATTCAATACTGTTGACATTTTTTTAATAACGCCTTTAGGAGTTTTCAAACCCCAGGGATTTTCAAAATCTTCGCCCATCAAAATCATCCCTCCTCTTGGGCCTCTGAGGGTTTTATGAGTTGTGGTAGTAACAATATGGCAATAAGGAAGCGGATCTTCGAGCAATCCTCTTGCAATTAATCCGGCAGGGTGCGCAATATCTGCAATTAGAATAGCTCCAACCTTGTCTGCAATTTCTCGCATACGCTCGTAATCCCAATCTCGTGAATATGCTGAGGCACCGGCAATAATCATCTTTGGTTTTTCAATCATTGCTACCTCTTCCATATTATCATAATCCACAGTACCAGTTTCTTCTTTCACTTTGTAAGCCACAGGTTTATATAAAATTCCTGAAGAATTTACATGCGAACCATGAGATAAATGCCCACCATGTGACAGGTCCATTCCCATGAAAGTATCGCCGGGTTTTAAACATGCCAGAAAAACTGCCATATTTGCTTGTGCACCAGAGTGAGGTTGAACATTTGCGTATTCTGCTCCAAATAATTCACAGGCACGGTCGATAGCCAACTGCTCTGTTTGGTCAACAATTTCGCATCCTCCATAATACCTTTTGCCCGGGTATCCTTCGGCGTATTTGTTAGTCAAGCATGAACCCATAGCATCAAGAACTTGTTGGCTAACAAAATTCTCGGAAGCAATTAATTCAATTCCATAAAGTTGGCGTTCTTTTTCTTTTTCGATTAAATCGAATATTTTAGCATCCCATTCCATAAACTATATTATTTTTTATTTGTTTTTCTATTAATATTAATTTTCAGGATAAATAATTATCCACCGGCAAATTTATAAAAATAAATTCATTTTGTTAATTTCCTTAGGGGTAAATTATTCGTTATTTTCAGAAAACAAATTTGCATCATTTTTGATAAATAAAAAATCATGAGATTAAGATTAATATCTGCCCGAATAGATGTATCCGGGCAGGTTTAGGAAAATATTTTACTTTTTTTGTTTTCCGGTAAGAAAAATTACTCGCACTTAATTGAATCGACAGGATTAGCATTTGCAGCTTTAATAATGTGAAAGCTTGTTGTTGCTAATCCAATTATAACAGCTAATAAAATCGCTATTACAAAGGTAAGCCATCCAATTCCAACATTGTAAATAAAACTACTGTTAAGCCAATCAGTTAAACCCCACCACGAAAGCGGAGAAGCAATAACAAACGCAACCATTATCAAAACAATAAATTCTTTAAATAATTTGATAATAATACTACTAACTGATGCGCCAAGAACTTTTCGTATTCCAATTTCTTTTGATCGCTGCTCGGCAATAAACGAAGATAGCCCGAGTAATCCGAGTAAAGCAATGAATATTGATAACAAGGAAGCGATTCTAAATATTCGTCCTATATTAACTTCGGCTTCATACATTTCATCCAAATTTTGATCAAGGAAATCATAATCAAACGGATTTATTGCACCGAATTCATACCATTTTTCTTCAATGAATTCCAAAGCTTGTTGGCGGTTTTTTTCATCAATTCTAATGGAAAGAAAATATCGGGGGCTTTCAGATAAAAAGAATAGCATAGGATCAATTTTATTATGCAATGAATTATAATTAAAATTTTTAATAACTCCGATTACTTTTGTATATCGGTCGGCTGTACCATCTAATTCTATACCGAAATCAATTTTTTTACCAATTGCATCATCGCCCCATCCAAGTTCTTTTGCGGCAGCTTCGTTAATAAGAACACCTTCTTCAAGATCTGTTCCCATGTTTTTATCGAAATTTCTACCTTTAATAATTTCCATTTTATATGAATCAATAAAATCGTAGTCAATTATGGCAAGGTTTAAAGCATGTTCAACCATGCGTGAACCTGTCTGGAAAGTAGTGCTATCATTGGAAATTTCGTTTTGAGTTGTATCCCTCAGATCATTGTTTTCGCTGAGTTTCTCCAATGTTTCAACCCTCATAACTATTATACCTCCCATTCCTCCGGGATACCCTGTAGAAGTTGCAGCATTGATAACATTCGGATTTTGCAGAAGTTCTTCTCGAAAGGACGGAATTTTTTTTCTTAGGCTTGTGTCTTTAACACCAATAACTAAAATATTTTCTTTATCAAATCCGAGGTCCTTTGTCCTTAAAAAATTTAATTGATTTGAGATTACAATTGTTCCAATAATCATGGCAATTGAAATAATAAATTGAAATACAACCAATATTCTTCTCAACCAACCACTTTTTGCACCTGCATTTAATTTTCCTTTTAAAACTTTTACGGGCATAAAAGAAGACAGATAAAAAGCCGGATAGCTCCCGGATAACAATCCCGTAATCAAAGCAATCATAAAAATCCATAGAATTATCATCGGGGTTTGCTGAAAGCCGAAAATAAGATTTTTCCCTGCAATTTGATTAAAATCAGGCAATAATAAAAACACTGAAGCAATTGCAATAATTAAGGCAATAAGGGCAAGAATGATAGATTCGGTTAAAAATTGACGAATTAATTGAAATTTGACTGCACCGAGAACTTTTCTAATACCGACTTCTTTTGTCCGGTTAGCTGAACGGGCAGTAGCCATATTCATATAATTTATAGATGCAATTAATAAAATAAAAATTGCAATTACAGTAAAAATATAAACATATGATTTGTTTCCTGTTGGCAAATCTCCTCTTAATGTTGAAGTTAAATGAATATCAGCTAATGGTGTTGACATAAATTCAAAGCTAGCATTTATTTGGTCTCCAAGTGATTTCATGTATTTTTCATAAAATTCAGGAAACTTCTCATGAATGCTTTGAATATTTGAATTCTCATTTAATAAAACATAAGTATAAAAATTCACATTCCAAAAAGCATTCGGTTCAAATGAATTCATTCGCTCTGGGCCAAAAAATTCAACAAGAGTATTGAATGAAAATAAGCCTCGAAATTTTAAATGAGAGCTTTCAGGCAAATCTTTTACTACAGCCGTAATTTTAAAATTAGCATCTTCGGCATCAGATATTACTTTTCCAATGGGGTTTTCATTACCGAAATATTTCTTTGCTAAAGTTTCTGTTAAGACACAGGTGTTGGGTTCGGTCAAAGCTTTTTCAGGTGTACCATAAACAAATTCATGTGTAAAAACATCAAAAATTGTTGAGTCGGTATAGTAGAAATCGTCTTCATAAAATTCTTTATCTTCATATTTTATCAAAATACTCCCGTCGTTTGCAAATCGTACAAATTCTTCAACTTCGGGAAATTCAATTTTAAAAGCAGGGCCTAATGGAGCTGAAGTAACAGCAAAAAGATCATGCTTATTACTTATCGTAAAATCCGATTCAAGTCGATGAATTCGATTATGCTTAATATGATATTTATCGTAAGATAATTCACTACTATTGTAAAGTAAAATAAAAATAGCGGCAATTATACCTATTGATAAGCCAAGAATATTTAATATAGAATAGAATTTGTTCCGGACAATATTCCGGAATGCACTTTTTAAATAATTTTTAAACATAGTAGGAATATTAATATTTCTATAAAGAA
>CAZBSL010000146.1:1180-7481 GCA_964494265.1 uncultured Bacteroidales bacterium | reverse complement strand
GAAATTTCGATTCCTCTTTATTTAATAGTCGTTTAATATTTTTTCGATGAGTTAAAGGTAAAAATATTGCTACAGCTATTGAAAGAATTTTCAAGGGTAATTCAGTTTCGGGAAAAACTAAGAAAATTGTTAGTGGAAAAGAAATTGCTACTGTAATTGAAGCAAGTGAAACATAACGACTTATTAAGAGAGCAAGAAAAAACACAGCTATTGTAATAAATATCGCAACAGGATAGAGAGCAATTCCAACTCCGAGAAGAGTTGCCACACCTTTTCCTCCTTTAAATCCGACATAAATTGGGAAAATATGTCCAATTACTGCTGCTATTGCCATTGAAATACTTAGATATGAAATTTGAAGATTTGTAAGTGTATCAAAATCAAAAAATCTAATCATGTAAACAGCAAACCAACCTTTCAAAATATCAATAATCAGTACAGGGATTCCTGTTTTTGTCCCCAAAACTCTTATAGTATTTGTTGCTCCGGCATTTCTGCTGCCTTTTGTTCTGATGTCAATTCCAAAAAAAAATCTCCCAATCCAAATAGAAGTTGGTATTGAACCGATTAAATAGGCTGAGATAATAGCAAGAAGAATTTTAAGACCGATCATTTCTTTGATGTAAGCAGCAAAAATAGGAATATTTATTGAAGACTAAAATGATACTTGAAATTAGGAAGAAACCCTAATTTCAAATTTCTAATCTGAATTTTGCAAAATGTAAAAAACTAAAAATATAACAACTATAAAAATCAGGCTCAAAGAAATAATTGAATATAAACTTCGTTTGCTTTAATTAAATATTTATTTTTGCAGCGTATATGAAGAAACGAAGAATATTTGCATCAATTTTAACTATTCCAATATTAATAATATTGGTGCATAATTTTATTCCTCATAATCACCATCAAAATGATTCTATCTGTGAGCAACAAAATTTCTGCTCTCTCATTTCAGATTATATTACTCATAATGATTTTTCTCATTTTGATATAGAAAATGAATCGCATGAAAATAACCATAGTTGTCATTTTTCAATTGATGTTTTAATAAAACATCAAAATTCATCAAATTGGTTATATTCAACAATATTGAATTCTGAATATACTAATTCATATATTCCTAAGTATTTATATACTGAAGAACTGCCTGAAACATCATTTATAAAAGAACAAAAAGCATTTCTCAGCTCCGAGTCTTTGAGGGCTCCCCCTTTTATAGTTTAATTATTTTTTGTCAATTATTGCTTTGGTAAACTATTAGAATGGTTTACGAAGCTGTAATCATTTAGTAATCCGTCACATCAGTTGCGGGCCAACTAATAAATATAAATAAATTAAATTAATATAAAAGAAATGAAACAAATAATTTTTATTATAATGCTTTGTTCTTTCGTTTTTGTTGGATGTAATTCTAACCACTCAAAAACAGAGGACAATGATGCGAACCACTCGCACGAAAACTGTAATCATAATCATGATACAAGCAAACTACATCATGCACAAGAAGAGTTTACGATTGAAAATGATAGCATAAAAATTGAAAAACATGAGCATAATGATAGTCACAAACATTCTCATTAATAATTAAAATTCATAAGTAATGAAACGATTATTATTTTTATTAATTCCAATAATTTTTTTGGGATGTAACAATCAATCTCAACAAATGCAAGTCGATGTGCATGACGAAACGCCTTCTAATTCACATAGTGTGTCTCACATACAAGAATCAAAAACTGTTTATTCGGAAAATGCCGAGCTTTTTGTTGAATTTCATCCCCTTGTTGTTGGGCAGTTAACAACATTTTCAGCCCATCTGACCAAACTTTCAAATCAAAAACCTTTTAAGAAGGGAAAGTTGACGGTTAGTTTGTTGGCAAATAAAAAAGGGATAAAAAATATTGTTGACAGCCAACTTGAAAAAGGAATATTTAATCCCGGGTTGATCCCAAAGAAAGCAGGTAAATACAAACTTATTTTTGAATTTGAACAAAATGGAGAGAAGGAAAATTTTGTAATTGATCCTGTTGAAGTTTATCAAAGCGAGGAATCAGCTGAGGAAGCGTTAAATAAGATTGAGAAATCTCAGGATATTAAATTTCAAAAAGAAAATATCTGGGAAATGGATTTTGCTGTTAAAGAAATTGAAAAACAAGATTTTAACAATGTAATCAATGTAACAGGCGAAATTATTTCAGCTCAGAATGATAAAACTATAATCTCATCAAGGAGTGAAGGTTTTGTGTTTTTTGATAGAACTATTTTAAAAGGTATGCAAATTGATCGGGGAGAAGATTTGTTGTCAATTTCGGGAGGAGATATTACAGGACAAAATATTGTTTCGGAATATTTGCAGGCGAAAAACAATTATGAATTAGCGAAAATTGAATTTGAACGCAGCGAAAAACTTTTGCCTAAAAAACTAATTTCCGAGAAAGAATATTTAAATATAAAATCGGATTTTCAAAATGCAAAAGTAGTTTTTGATAATCTTTCTAAAAACTATTTTGATGGAAGTGATAAAATTACTGCAAGTTGTGATGCTTTTGTTGACGATATTTTTGTTTCTGAAGGCGAATTTGTTAATATTGGACAAGCATTGCTTTCAATTATTAGAAATCAACGGGTTTTACTAAAAGCTGAAGTCCCTCAACAATATTTTAATTCAATAAACAAAATACAGTCTGCAAATTTTTCTCCATCATATTCAAATAGAATTTATAATACCGATGATTTGGAGGGTGAACTAATTTCTTACGGAAAAAGTAGTAACGAATCTTCGGTTTACACAACTGTTTATTTTGAAATTACTAAACCCGAAGAAATAATTCCCGGATCTTTTATAGATGTTTTTCTGATTTCCGATACTATCGAAAATGCAATTGTGATTCCGAGTGAAGCGATTATGGAAAATACAGGACATTATTTCGTATTTATTCAAAATTCGGGCGAAGATTTTGAAAAAAAAGAAATTCAAATTATAGCTTCCGATGGAAATAATTTTCAGGTTTCCGGTGGATTAACTGTTGGTGACAGGGTAGTTACAAAAGGCGCCTATCGAATAAAACTTGCTTCGATGACTAACAAACTTCCCTCGCATGGCCATGTTCATTAATTGAATGCTAAAATGAGAGAATGATTGAATGAGAGAATGATTGAATGGGAAATATTTTAGCATTCATTCATTTACGCAATTTATCATTTCAAATAAAAGACTATAAATATGTTAAATAAAATAATTAAATATTCATTAGAAAATCGCTTATTAGTAATTGTAGTAGCATTTCTTTTGATTATAAGTGGAACATACACAGCTTTAAAGCTTGATGTTGATGTGTTTCCGGATTTGAATGCTCCTACGGTTGTAATAATGACCGAAGCTCATGGAATGGCTCCCGAAGAAGTCGAGAAGTTAGTTACTTTTCCTATTGAAACAGCCGTAAACGGCTCAACTGGAATTCGTCGGCTTCGTTCATCTTCATCAATGGGATTCTCAATAGTTTGGGTCGAATTTGATTGGAGTACCGACGTTTATAAGGCCCGACAAATTGTTAGCGAAAAGCTTATGACTATTAGTGAACAATTGCCTCAGAATGTTGGCTCACCAATTTTAGCCCCTCAATCTTCATTGCTTGGTGAAATTATGATTTTTGCAATTACGGCAGATACAACAAGTCCAATGGATTTGCGAACAATTGCCGAATGGAATATTCGTCCAAGATTATTATCTGTAGGAGGTGTAGCACAAGTTGCAATTATTGGGGGTGAATTTAAACAATTTCAAGTGTTTGCCGACCCACAAAAAATGAAACACTACGATGTTTCACTTAATGAATTGGTGAATGCTATTAAATCTTCCAACAGAAATGCTTCAGGTGGTTTTTTAGATGACTTTGGAAATGAATACATTGTTAGAGGAATAGCCAGAACCAAAGACGTTGAGAAGATTGCAAATGTTGTAATTAAACTTTCAGGCCATGTTCCTGTTAAGCTTTCGGATATTGCTGAAGTGAAAATTGGCCCTGCTCCAAAAATTGGAGATGGCTCTTATCGAGGGCAAAAATCGGTTATTATGACGATTAGTAAGCAACCTAATATTAACACAATCAAGCTAACCGAAAATCTTAAAAAGGCAATAAATGAAATAGATAAGGAACTATCGGAGGATATAAAAATAAATACTGATGTTTTTGAACAAGCTGATTTTATAAAAACCTCCATTCGAAATGTTCAAAATGCTCTATTAGAGGGTGCTTTATTTGTTATCATAATACTTTTTCTGTTTTTGATGAATTATAGAACAACAATTATTTCGTTATTAGCAATTCCTTTATCAATTTTGGTTACTATTTTGACCTTAAAACTTCTCGGTCAAACTATAAACACAATGAGTTTGGGAGGAATGGCGATCGCCATCGGGTCACTGGTTGATGATGCAATTATTGATGTTGAAAATGTTTTTAAACGACTTCGCCAAAATGCAAAACTTCCTAAGTTTAAACGCCAAAAAAGTTTAAAGGTGGTTTATGATGCTTCAACTGAAATCAGAGCCTCAATTTTGAATGCCAGTTTAATTATCATTGTGACATTTATACCGCTTTTTTTTCTTAGTGGAATGGAAGGGCGAATGCTAAGGCCTCTTGGAATTTCGTTTATTGTTGCATTGTTTGCCTCATTGATTGTTGCTGTTACCATTACTCCTGTGCTTTGCAGCCTTCTGATAACTAACCATGAAAGCCTGATTAAGCAAATTAAAGGTAGTTGGTTAACACGAAATCTGACATATTTTTACTGGATTTCTTTAAAAAGAATTCTCAAAACAAAATTTGCAATTCTTGGTTTTGTTACCATTTTATTAATTTTTTCTCTTTTAATATTTTTTAGTTTCGGACGAAGTTTTCTTCCTCCTTTCAACGAAGGCTCTCTAACAATAAATGTTGCAACAATTCCGGGTATTTCGCTGGAAGAATCGAATAAGATTGGCAAAAAAGCCGAAATGGTAGTATTATCCATACCGGAGATTTCAACTTGTTCCCGAAAGACAGGAAGAGCCGAACTTGCCGAGCATTCATTTGGTAAAAATGTATCGGAAATTGATGCTCCTTTTAAACTTACCGAAAGGCCGAGAGCTGAATTTCTCCGTGATGTAAGGGGGAAACTTAGTACTATTCCCGGAATCGTTTTTGAAGTCGGGCAACCAATTACTCATCGTATTGATCATATTTTATCCGGTTCAAGATCGAATATCGCAATAAAACTTTTCGGGACAGATCTGAAACAGATGTTTATTCTTGCAAATAACATTCGAAGCAATATTGATGGAATTGAAGGAATTGCCGACCTAAATGTTGAGCAACAAGTCGAAATTCCACAAATTCAAATCAAACCAAAAAGAAACATGCTTGCTAAATATGGTATCCCTATTAATGATTTTATTGATTTTATTGATTATGCTATTGCCGGTGAAAAAATTTCGGATGTTTTTGATGATGAAAAAGCCTTCGACTTGGTTTTAAGATTCGACAAAAAGAGCCGTGATAATATCGAGGCAATTAAAAATATTATGATAGATACTCATAAAGGGTCGAAAATCCCATTGTTTTATGTTGCCGATATTGAATCATCTTCAGGACCTAACACCATTAATCGTGAAAATATTAATCGGAAAATTGTGATTTCGGTGAATATTGCCGAGAGAGATTTGCGAAGTGTCGTTAACGATATTCAAAACGAAATTGAAGAAAGCATTGTTCTTCCAGAAGGATATAGAATTGAGTTTGGCGGTCAATTTGAAAGCGAAGAAAAAGCTTCACGAATATTGTTTTTTACTTCAATCATTGCAATTTTGATAATATTTCTGATTTTGTTTCAAGAATTTAAAAACATTAAAATTGCCGGTATTATTCTTCTTAACCTTCCACTTGCTTTAATTGGCGGAGTTTTGGCTATTTGGGCAAGTAATTCTGTGATCAGCATTCCATCAATAATAGGCTTTATTACATTATTCGGGATAGCAACACGCAACGGCATACTCCTTGTTTCACGTTATCAACATCTTAAAACAGAAGGATATTCGGTTTATAATACGGTTATTAAGGGTTCATTAGACAGGCTTAGCCCGATTCTGATGACAGCATTAACGGCTGCTCTGGCTCTTATTCCTCTGGCTTTGGCAGGTGATAAATCTGGTAACGAAATTCAAAGCCCAATGGCTGTTGTAATTCTTGGTGGTTTATTAAGTTCTACTTTGTTGAATGTTTATATTATTCCGATAATGTATTATTTAATGAATAGAAAA
>CAZBSL010000146.1:0-1080 GCA_964494265.1 uncultured Bacteroidales bacterium | reverse complement strand
TGAGGTACTCCTTTCAGTTGAAGCAAATAATAAAGCAATAATTGCAAATCAGCATTTATGGGAATCGAATAAAATTGAAAATAAAGTAGGGTTTCTTCCTGATAATCCGTCCATTTATTATGGATATTTCCCGGGCAATAATTCCGTAATAGGTACTAAAAGAACCTTTGGAATTAGTCAGTCATTTGATTTTCCGACTGCTTATTTCAATAAAAATGATTTGATCAACAATCAACTTTCTTATGCCGGGTTTAAGATGAATGCTTTCAGACAGAATGTTCTTTTGGAGGCAAAACTTGTTTGCTACGAATTGGTTTTCTTAAATAGATTAAAAAAGAAATACGAAGAAAGATTGGCAAATGCCTCGGAACTATTGGAAGCGTATAAAACAAAATTTCAAAATGGCGATGCTAACATCCTTGATTTGAACAAAGCAAAACTTCAATTCGTTGAATTTGAAAACAACTTGAGATCGATTGAAGCTGAAATATTACAATATTCCGAAAAGCTTAATCTGCTAAATGGAGAAAAGCCGATTGAATTCACAGCTGATTCTTATTCTGATAATCTGCTGCAAGATTTTGATAAACTTCTTTTCGGATTTTTTGAAAAAAGTCCTTTGATTAATGCAAACCAGTCAGAGCTTGAAATTGCAAATAGCCGCCTTAAGCTTTCCCGCTCATTGTATCTTCCCGAAATTGAAGTTGCATATGAGTCGGAAATGATTTTGGATGATTCATACAGAGGTGTTAAAGTCGGCCTGAGTATTCCTCTATGGGGAAAAGCAAATACTATAAAAAGCTCAAAAGCAAATCAAATTTTTGTTAAATCTGAAGATGAAAACCTGCGAGCCAAACTTTCATCGCTCATAAAGCAGGATTATCAAAAGCTACTGATAATGAAAGCCAATCTTGATAATTACAGCGAAGCAATCGAAAATTATGATAATGTAAATTTGCTTCTGGAATCATTGGAGGCCGGGCAAATATCGGCTATTGAATTCTTTATGGAAATTACTTATTTCTATAATGTTTACGATAATTTTTTAGAGCTTGAAAAAGATTATTATCAAAAATTGGC
>CAZBSL010000145.1:0-7511 GCA_964494265.1 uncultured Bacteroidales bacterium | reverse complement strand
GCAACAACTAACTTTGTTTTGATACCTCGTCAGCTCTGCTGCGAGGTAGTTCATTGCTATTGTAATTGAAAATTTAATTTCACATAATGAAGCCTGGCTGGGAGGTGGAATATTTTGTAGCCACAACTCAAGTGCTACTATAAAAAATAATGTTATTTCATATAATAAAGGAAGAGAATGGGGAGGAGGAATCTATATATTATCGGCAGATCCTATTTTTGAACGAAATCTTGTTTCTCATAACAGTTTTGAGTATTCAGGAGGAGGAATAACTATTGGTAATGCTTCACCAACATTAATTAATAATACTATTGCAAACAATTATCATAATGGAACATATTTTTATTCGGGAGGTGGTATTTATTGTTATTATGACGTTAATTTGAATATTATAAATACAATAATTTGGGATAATTATCCTTATGAAATAAGCCTCGGAGATGAATTCTCGGGAGATGATAATTTTGTTGATATTGATTTTTCAGATGTAAAGGATGGACAAAATAATATACAGATATTTAATAATGGTTATGTTAATTGGGGTTGGAGTAATATTACTTCTTATCCATTATTTATTGATACAACCGATAATGATTATCATTTACAAGAACAGTCCCCTTGCATAGATGCCGGCCATCCTGATCCTTCATACAATGATCCTGATGGCACAAGAAATGATATGGGAACTTTTTATTTTAATCAATCTATAGTTTCCCAGCAAATAAGTCTATCATCAGGTTATAGTTTCGTGTCTTCACGAATTATACCCAATAATCCGGATATGCTAATTGTTATGGCCGATGTATTAAACGATAATCTTGATTTTGTAAGAAATTCACAAGGTTTAATGTTACGCAAAATCGGCCCTAACTGGGTTAATGGAATTGGTGATTGGATTGTTGAAGAAGGGTACTTAGTTAAAATGTTTGTCGATGATTTGTTAACAACCTCAGGTACTTCTGTTGATCCTACAACTCCGATTTCAGTTGTAACCGGATACCAATTTGTAAGTTATTTCCCTGCTGATCCTATGGACGCCTTATCAGCCTTCGGCTCAATCATTGGCGATGATCTTGATTTTATAAGAAATTCACAAGGAAATATGTTAAGAAAAATTGGACCTAACTGGGTTAACGGAATTGGCGATGCTCTGCCTGGCGAAGGTTATCTCGTTAAAATGTTTGCCGCAGGTGAAATTGTTTATCCCGAAGTTGCAAAATCAAGTGGAAAAGTAAATGCAATTCCTGCTCACTTTAGATTTGAAGGTGGAAATGCAGCCGATCCTGTTTTTACATTATTCATTTCCGGTTTAGAAATTGGTGACGAAGTGGGAGCTTATGATGGAGAAAAACTGGTGGGTGCTATGAAAGTTAATTCATTGAATGTCCTTGATAATGATCTTCCTGTTTTTAATACAATTAATAGCGGACATGGATACACTTCCGGAAATCCGATTATTCTTAAAGTGTGGTCAAATAATGAACTTGTAAATGTTGATTTTACGATGGAAACAGTTTTTGATTCTTATGTATCGAAAGTTTATCCTGATGAGGATGGAGCATTTAGTGTTGTTAATGTAAAAAGTTCAATAAATTTAAATAATGAAATTATGGTATATCCTAATCCGGCAACTGATGAAATTAATATTTCTTCATCTGAAGCAATAAGAAATGTTATGATTTTGAACCATTCAGGCCAATTGGTTTATGATGGAAAATCCGAAAAAATTAATGTAAGCAATTTTAATTCGGGAGTTTATATTATTAGAATTAAAACTGATAACGGAATAACAACAAAAAAACTTATAATAAATAAATAAGTTTTCTAATAATCTTTTTTATAAAAATTAAGATTATTAAATGTCATAATTCAATTTCGATTTATCGGATTTGACGAAAAATTTAATGGTAAATAACCCGCTTTCTTTTGATAGCGGGTTATTTTTTGTCATAGTTTTATTTATTTTTGCTGCATTAGATAAGAATGAGTCATATTTTGCAGTACTTTTAAAATGTGATTATTTTAAATTAATCGATTATTAATTTAACAAAAAAGGTCAAATGGCAATAATAAGAATATCTGAAAAATGTACGGGATGTGGTGCATGTGTAAAGACATGTCCTCAAATGATTCTGGCTTTGGATGAAAACAAAAAGATGTATGTTCTAGATAATAACAGATGTATGTCTTGTTTTGGCTGTGAAGACGAATGCAAATTCAATGCGGTATTTATTAAAAAAGCTCCTTTTCCTAATATGAGTGAGAGTGAGATAAAGATAGAACAGAATGAGCCTATTGAATCCGAATATGATGTTATTATTATAGGAGCCGGGCCATCAGGATTGGGTACTGCTATAAGCTGTGCAAAGGAAGGGCTGAAGACAGCCTTATTCGAGAGGTTACCCAACAGAGAAGTCTCGCATCATAACGACGGTGGAATACTCTTTAGTTATCCGTCGGCAACAACCATAAAAAGAACCAACGGCTACATTGAATTACCTGAGGTTAATTTCAAACTTAAAGATGATTTTATTAATTCCAGGATAGATTGGCTTACAATAGAGGGTCCTGATGGATATAGGTTTGATGATAAGTTTAAAAAAGGTATGACAGGCTATATATGTTCAAAGGATAAACTGGTGCATCAACTTGCCGATGAGGCTCAAGCCGGTGGTGCAAAACTTTTTTACAATACACGTGTAAAAGATGTCATTCGTGAAGATGGAAAAATTATTGGTGTTAAGATTCTTGACGGGCCTGAGGTTCGTTCAAAGGTTTTAGTAACAGCCGATGGGATTCTTGCCAGGTTTTCAGCCAAAACAAAGATACCGCTTAATGAACACACTTTGGGCTATATTCAATATCTAACCCTTTTTTACGAAAGGCCTAAAAACATAACAAGTGGTTTTGCTTATGTAATGGGTAATATAAAACCCGAAGATGATTTCCCACCTGCTATTGCTTGTGTTGGTGTTGGAGAGCATATTGAAGTTTCTTTGATTCTCTATTCAAAAAATAAATTCTACGCTTTAAAAAAACCTTTGGATTATTATGTGAAAAAAATACTTGCAAGCGATGAACGTATCAGAAAATACCTTGGAAATTACGCTGACTCATTGAAGTTTTTGACAATAAAAGGTACGAGGTTAAAGCGACGTGAACTCTGCAAAGATGTTGCTGTTGATGGCGCCGTTGCAGTTGGCGATAATTGGGTGTCGGGTGGACAACTGGGTAATATTAATTCCATTGCTAATGGAATTTATGCTGGCAGGGAAATTAATAAAGCCTTCGGACGAAATGATTTTTCAAAAGAGTCATTGAACAATGTTTCCAATTTCATCAACAAGGATGTTGAATTATTTGCCAACCAGATTGCCAAAATGTCAAATTATCCAACTGAAATGGACGAACAAACAGTTTTGAAATATTTTAAGATATTCAGTTCATTAAATTATCCTACTTTCTTTTATGGTAGCAAAAAGCAAATTGCCATAATGATGATGGGAATTATGTTCAAAAGTATTTTCAAATTAATTGCCAATCCTAAGATGTTTAAGTATATGTAATATCAATTTATGGAATCAAATAATGTTTTATTTGCATTTGGTTTGACTGTCTTTGCCGGATTAGCTACCGGAATTGGTAGCTTAATGGCTTTTCTATCAAAACAATTTAACCCCAAATTTTTAGCCGGTTCATTGGGGTTCTCGGCGGGTGTAATGATTTATGTTTCGTTGGTTGAGATATTTGTCAAAGCAAAAGATTCTTTAACTTTTTTATACGGAGAAAAAGAAGGCTATTGGTATACGGTCTTGGCTTTTTTTGCAGGCATTGCTCTAATTGCGATTATTGATTATTTGGTTCCTTCGTATGAGAATCCACATGAGTTGAAAAGCCTAAAACATGGTATTGATAGTGTCTCAAAAGAAAAAAGACTTATGCGTATGGGGCTTTTTTCAGCATTAGCCATCGGGATTCATAATTTCCCTGAAGGATTAGCTACTTTTATGGCAGGTTTACAGGATCCCACTCTCGGAATAAGCATTGCATCAGCAATTGCAATTCATAATATTCCGGAAGGAATTGCGGTTTCTGTACCGATTTATTATGCTACAAAAAGCAGAAAAAAAGCTTTCTTCTATTCATTTTCTTCAGGTTTAGCCGAACCGGTAGGAGCCTTGCTGGGTTATTTCTTTTTTAAAAGTTTTTTCAACGATGCTGCATTCGGTGTCATCTTTGCGGGTGTTGCCGGAATAATGGTTTATATTTCACTCGATGAATTATTACCGACTGCTGAAGAATATGGCGAGCATCATGTTGCTATTGCAGGATTAATTGGCGGAATGGCAATTATGGCACTAAGTTTAGTGTTATTTGCTTGATAATGTTAATTGTTTAAATCAGATTTACAGCATTTAACATACTGCCTATTTTATAGTATATTAATAAAAGTAAAAAATATTTATATTTACATATTTGTATATTTAATAATATTCATATATTTGACCAAAATTCATTTAAAATAAGCAACCTTATTAAAGTTATAATGTCTTTAAGGAAAATAATTAATTATTATAAAATCCAAGAAGCCCACAAAAAAAAGTACTATTAACAAAACAAACAAATGATTAACGATTCAAAAGAAACGGTTTCTTATTTCAGATTGTGGGTATATTGTTTCTTAAGAATTATTAATTATATTAAACTAAAACAATAATTTATGAAAAAAAATTTAGTATTAATCCTATTGACTTCCTTGTTTTGGCTACCGGTATCTGCCCAAACAAGCTGGTGGGTAGATGACTTTAGTTCCAGTACAGGCTGGACCTTAGAGGATAATTGGTCAATAGCTTCAGGAAAGCTTAGATTTTATTGGAGTCCGGAAATTCAGAACTTCGATTTGACTGCCACTTCACCAACCATCACTTTACATGAAAGTGTGCAGGATTTAATCGTAAATCAATTTCTTGATGTATATGCAACTGGTACAGAAGTTGCCGAAATTTATATTATAGTAGGCGGTGATGAGCATAAGCTTTGGGATTATGATCTTAATGGAATAAATTGGGGCCAGGCTAACGGAACTGATATTGCTTTTGATATTAGTGAATATGGTGGTCAGGATGCCCAAATCAAATTCCGTACATTTGGTGGAACAACTTACAATTGGAATTGGTGGGATATTTTTAGTTTAACTATTACCGCTTATTTTGATAGTGATCTTTGTGTTAACAGTGTAAGTGGCCCTTCAAATATCGGATTAAATGAAACAGGAACATGGGAAGTTGAAGTGAAAAATCTCGGCTTGCAAACCCAATCGAATTTTACTGTTGATCTTTATAATTGCAAAGAAGGTGATGCAATCGGAAGTGTTTTGGTTACTGATGAATTAGCAAGCGGTGAAATTGGTGTTTATGAGTTTGAATGGACTGCCAATGAGGTTTGTAATACTGCTTTTTATGGAAATATTCCAAACCCTGATGATTATGAAGCAAATAATACATCTTGTGGACATTTTGTACGTGTTAATCCTAATGTTGATTTTGATGTTCTCGTATGGAATAGAGATAATGGTAATGCCACTATTCTTGATCCTGAAGTAGGTGATTATATTCAGCCTGATGTAGGAATTACAAGAGCATTGAATGCAGCAGGAATCTCATATGAGTTAGTTTCAGTTCTACCATCCGATCTTTCAATTTACGAAATGATTTTCGCAACTCTCGGATGTTATTGTGTTGGTTGAGGCACCACTCCTCCTGGTACTGTAACTGTAACAGACCAGACAAAACTTAATAATTATTTAGCTCAAGGTGGAAAGTTATACTTAGAAGGTTCTGACGTTGGATTTAGTTTGAATGGCACAGAACTTATTGCAAATCTCGGAATCGGATATCTTTCTCCTGGAGGAAACTTTGAAGTCAATTCTTTATTGGGTACTCCCGGAACCATGATGACTGATTTAGATGTTAATTATTTTGGGGGTTCTGATCCTCATTATAATGTTGATAGAATTGAAACATCTTCGTATAGTAGTGAATATTTATTTACAAGTGAAGATGATTTTGGTAGAGTAATTGCAAATGAAGGTGTTGAATTTAAAACAATTTCTTCAAGTATTTTGTTGGGAGCAATGGCAAACAGCGGTTATCTTAATACAAAACCTTACGTGATTAGTGAGATCGTTAACTACTTCCTTGATCTTGCAACTATGGAACAATTAATAAATTTAACTGAAGGATTCCAATTTATTTCAACTAATGTTGAACCTCAAAATCCCAATATGACTGCTGTTGTTGCAGAAATTTTAAATGATGATCTTGATTATATTAGAAATTCAGAAGGTTCGGTATTCCGCAAAATAGGCCCTAATTGGGTTAACGGAATTGGAGATTGGATTGCTACCGAAGGTTATTTATTTAAAACTACTGCGGCCGGACAATTCACAATACTTGGTGATATGGTAGCTTATAATGAACCTATAGAACTTTCTGTCGGCTTCCAATTTGTAAGTTACTTGCCCGTAAATGTAATGGATGCATTGGACGCATTTGCTACTATTTTAAATGATGACCTTGATTTTATTAGAAATTCAGGTGGAGGTACTTTACGAAAAATTGGCCCGAATTGGGTTAATGGAGTTGGAAATTGTGCCCCGGGTGAAGGTTACCTCGTAAAAATGTTTACCGAAGGTGAAATAGTTTATCCCGAAGCTGCAAAATCAACTAACAAAACTATAGTTCAGCCTTCAAGCTTCTCATTCGAAGGCGGAAATGCAGCTGATCCGGTTTATTCAATCTATGTTAGCGGATTAGAAATTGGTGACGAAATTGCTGCTTACGACGGCGACCTTTTGGTTGGAGCTATAAAAATTTCTTCTGATAATACTTTTGAAAACGAATTATCTGTTTTCAGTTCTATAATTAGCGGACAAGGTTTTGAAGCCGGTAATCCGGTAATTTTAAAAGTTTGGAATTCTGACTCTCAATCAATAATTCCTGTTGATTTCACTATGAGTGATCCTTATAATGAAGCTTATACAAATGACTTCTATCCTTATAATGATGGCCAATATAGTATCGTAAATGTTAGCAAGAATTCCTCAGAAATTATTGCGGAAATGGTTTCGGTTTATCCAAATCCATTTTCAAAAACTACTTCAATAAACTATATGGTTCAAGAAAACTGTAAAGTTTGTATTGATATTTATAACCAACAAGGAAAATTAGTTAAACAACTTGTTAATAAGAACCAAGGGGCAGGTGTTTATAATGTTAACTGGAGAGCAAATGATGAAAGTGGGAATTCCGTTAATAGTGGTTTATATTTTTATAAAATAAATATTGGAGATAGAAACGAAATCGGAAAAATTATTTTATTGTAATAACGTTTAAGTACGTATTTTTGTAAAAAAATTGGCGTTGATATTTTTCAGCGCCAAACTTAGAGAGGACGGAACTGGTGTTCCAACCGGTCTTCAAAACCGGTAACAGACGGATAAAACCGGCTGT
>CAZBSL010000144.1:4559-7615 GCA_964494265.1 uncultured Bacteroidales bacterium | reverse complement strand
TTAAGCAATGAAAACAAAAACATTTTTTTTATTAAGCACATTAGTTATTTTTTTAATCCTTTCAATTGTTAGTTCTTGTAAAAAGGACGATAATGATAATGGTAATGATAACGAATCAAATAAGTTTACAATTAGTTTTAAGGATGGCTATATATTGGATTATGCTTGGGTCGTTATTAATTCACCTGATGGAAATACCGTTATTGATTACAAAAAGGTTGAAGGAAACACAAACCTGGATTTCGGTAAAATAGATGAAGAAAGCATTACTGTAACCACTATTAATATTGATACAAGCTTTGTTAATGGACAAGAACGAAAATACATATTTATTAACTCCTATCTTACTTCTCCTTTGGGTGATTGGGTATTAAAGGGTGGCAATACTAATAATCAAATTTTGGGTTCCACCGATTTAACTATGACTTACCCTAATGGAAGCTACAATGAATACATCATAGGCACTTCTAATTCATGGCATTCTTCACATGAGGTTCCGAATGACCATATTAATAAACAATTTGAGGTTTATAATCTGGATGCCGGCAATAAATTTTCAATTTATGGAGCTGTGCTTACTGATAATGGAGGTTATTGCAATTGGTTAATTGATCAGAATTTTCAATTAAATACTACAAATAATTATGAACTTGAGCTTAACGAATCATTAAATGTAAAAAATGCTTTTACTAATAGGCCTTTAAAGTATATATATTTATTGGGTTGTTGGAATCAACGCAACTCACAATTGCTATTATATAATAATATGTATTTGAATACTGCTTCAAATGGAGAATATTTCCATGATATTATTTATCCATTAAATATCCCAATTTCTGATTTGTATTTCGAGGGTTCATATTATGATAACAATATCGAGTATTCATTTGGTAAATTCTATAATATGTCGCAAGGTTTGCCTGATCAAATTGACATTCCGGAAATAGGTGTTTCAGCTTTTTATAATGAGACATATGATGAAATAACAAATATTCAAATTGATGGCGCTGCAGACCAAATCAATGGATTTTGGTTTTATTATTTTAATAGTGATGTAAGCCGTTACATAATTTACTGGAATGTTTATGCTGATTTTAGTTATTCCTCAATAAAAAGACCGGTTTTACCACAGGAAGTTATTAATAACATTGGTGAAAATATAAATATGTTAGAAGCATACTCTATTGAAATAATTGATTTTAATACTACTTCAAACCATAATGATATAATCAATCGCTTTTTTATAGATAATATTCCTGATATGCAATTATGTGATGAATGTTATTTTTCCTCTTATTTGTTTTATCAAACTAAGAAATCAAATATAAATCTTAATAAAAGAAGAATGCACAACATACTAAATCTAAGATAATTGTCATTTTTATAATATGAAGCCAAAATTTTTCTAACATGAATAAATTACTACATACATTAATTGGGTGCATCTTTATTTGCCTTACAATCAATTTCACGCATGCACAAAAGGCACCGGCCGATAAAGGTAGCGTTTTATACTCAGCAGGATTGAAGTTTTCAGCCATTGGTGGTGATTTATACGAAAGTGGGAATGGAAAAGTATTTAACTTACAAATTTCCCAAAGCTACATACGCTTTTTACAACCGGGTTTAGGAGCAGGATCAAAAGTGATTTTCGGATACCAAAAACAAGACAAGAGCTCTTTTATTTCATTTGCAGGCGGGCCTCAACTTATTTATTATATATGCTCTGATTATCAGCCTGAAGTAATTAAAGGAAAAGTATATCCTTTCATCGGAACTTCAGTTCTGTTTGAAGTAGTGAATTATAAGGAAAATAGGGGTTCCCAACTCGATCAAGGATTTATTTTTTCATTTGGCGGGGGTATGTCAGTAATGCTTACAAATTCTGTCGGACTTAATTTTGAGACAGCATATCAAATAGAGAAACGTGATGGGCAATCAGGGAATTTTATTAATTTTATTATTGGAATTGTGGCTTTTCTTTAGTTCCTGACCTAATATTAACTTTAAAAAAAACAGAATAACATATGAATAAATATTTAATAAAATTAATACTTATAAATAGAAATAATGCATTTATAATATTTATAATTATAGTATTAGCAAGTAATTTACATGCACAAGTTAATGATTTATCAGAATTAACAACTATTCCCAAAAAAGGACTAATAAAATTAATAAATGGTAATGAAGTTGGTTTTCATAAATTTAAATTTAAAAATGATACTGTTTTTATACATAACAATGAAAATGTTAAACAAAAAATTCCTGTCGAAAACATTTATAAGATTAGCAAAACTGGCAATTATTCCTTAACCGGAACATTAAGTTGTGCTGCCGGAGGTTTAATCGGTGCGGTTATAGGAACATCAGGCGAGAAATATAATTTTCAAGAAAAAAAAGAAGAATACATTATCGGTGTTACAATTGCTTGCGGAATATTTGGTGGAATTATTGGGGCCTTAATTAAAAGAGAAAAAGTAGTTTATCAGAGGAATAATTTTGATTTTGGACTTAAATCCATAATAATAAATCCTATCTGGATTCCTGCAATTATTGAGAATTTTGGAAACTCCGGTAATATTAACAATCCGGTTTTATTGCTTGGAGTTAATATAAAAATTTAAACTCTATTATCATAATTAAACGATAAGCTTTTTGTAATTAATTTTATATGTAATTTAATTAGTGAAAAGCTATTCCCTTTGGATTTGTATTTTCAATAAACTCTTATTTCAATTCACGAATCCTTCACCCCACTTTTAAACCTCAGATGTTGTAAAACCAAACGCAACTCACCGTAAGTAACCTTTTCACCTAGATCTGCTTTTGCTTCGCCAATAAGCATTGTTTTATTTTTTTGAAAATAATCCGAAATAAGTTTTACTTTTTCATCACTTACGATTTTATCAACAGAGATTTCTCCTATACCTACAAAATATGCCAGATGTCCTTCAATAGTAGATATGACCAATTGTCTTTCCTTTGCAATATCTTCAATGTTTTTTCCGTCTTTCCACAGGTCAAAGCTAATTTGCTTAGTGCTTTTTATAGGG
>CAZBSL010000144.1:0-4459 GCA_964494265.1 uncultured Bacteroidales bacterium | reverse complement strand
TCAGGATTAACAATATCGGTGCTAACTACTTCCGATGATTTTTTTCTACTTGGTTTAATTGCATTTTCATCAAGAGAAGCTTTGGCTCTAACCTCAATATAATCTTTCACCACAAAACTTTTTTGGCAAGCCTGCAAACAGGAATGTTTGAAAAATGCCTCCTGATGCAATTTACTCAACACATCTTTAATTGATTTACGTATTGCTTTATTGTCAGTTTCTATCGAAATATTTTCTGTTTTTTCTACTACCAATTCTTTAATTTTTCTGGAAAAATAAACGCTAGCTTTTTGTATTCTTTCCTGTAAAGCTTCGTCTTTCTCCACATCAATCTCTTTTGAAAAAAAATTCAAAAGCCGATTACGAAAATTCGCTGAAACATCTACTATTTCATCTTTTACTTTATTGTTTATTTCAATAAAAATTGTCCTTGGATTTCCCTGCAAACTATCCGAATTTTCTTTTAATAATTTAAGGGAATAAAAAATATATTTTTGCAAAGTGCTAAAATCAAATAGGTCGGTAAGCAAATGTTGTTGAAACGCTTTTTTTGATTTTTCAAGCTCAACACTATCAGGTTGGTTTTCTTCAAAATGTTTCGTGAAAGTCTCAACTGTTCTATTGTGTTTTACGCTATTTTTTTGAAATGGAGTACTCAAAACAAGTCCTTCCAGCGATTTGCAGCGACTTAGTGCCACATAAACTTGTCCGTGAGTAAAAGCTGCCTGAACATCAATAATGGCTTTCTCAAATGTTAATCCCTGACTTTTATGTATAGTAATCGCCCAAGCGAGTTTTAAAGGTAATTGTGTAAAAGTACCTTCGACTGTTTCTTTTATTTCTTTTGTTTCGACATCAAGTTCATACTTCATTTTTTGCCATTCTACGGGTACAACATTAATAGGTTCCTCATCACCCTCACAATTCACCAAAACACTATCCTTATCAATTTTGATGACTGTTCCTATTTTACCATTATAAAATTTTTTAGCAGAGTCAGGATCATTTTTCACAAACATTACTTGTGCCTCAATTTTTAGCTCCAGTTCATAATCGGTTGGGTAAATGTATTCCGGGAAATTATCTGTAACTTCTGCCTTAAAAGTATGAATTTTTTCCTGTAAACGTTCTAATTTAGAATCATTTATTTGCTTTGCTTTGGCATTGTGAGTCGTAAGAATTATGTAACCTGAATTATCAGGATAATAATCAGGTTTAAACCTTTTATTTAGCTCATCCGTAACAGTCTGGTCTATTTGGTTGTCACGAATCTTATTAAGAAGATTTATAAAATGTTCGTCTTTTTGCCGGTAAACATGTTGCAGTTCTATGCTTACATAGTTTGTTTGTTGCAATGCCCTGCTACTAAAAAAGAAAGGTGTATCATAATATTGCCGAAGCAGATTATATTCCTCACTATTCACCACAGGAGCAAGTTGCTGCAGATCGCCAATCATTAACAATTGAACACCACCAAATGGAAGGTTTCTGTTTCTAAACCTTCGTAAAGTATTGTCAATACCATCCAACAAATCGGCTCTTACCATACTTATTTCATCAATTATCAATAAATCCATACTTCTGATGATATTTATTTTCTCTTTGCTGAAGCGATTAATTTTAGGTTTGTTTTCCTGATTCTGAAATTCAGAAGTTTTATAATCCGGCAGTTGTGGGCCAAACGAAATTTGAAAAAAGGAATGAATCGTAACTCCTGAAGCATTGATAGCTGCCACACCTGTTGGTGCCACAACAATCATACGTTTGGGAGAACATTTTTTAAGATTATGCAAAAAAGTGGTTTTTCCGGTACCTGCTTTACCGGTTAAAAAAATATTTTTTCCCGTAAACTGCACAAAATCGTAAGCAAGTTGTAATTGAGGATTATTTTGAATTTCCATAATGATTAATAAAAGATGTATAAAATTACGAATAAAAATATTAACAGCAAGGCATTGGTTTTATTTTCATTTATATTTTCGTATTTTTAGTAAAAATCATATTATTTCCATAAAAAAAGCCTGAATACTTTTGTATTCAGGCTTTTTTTAAAATGATAATTCTATTAATAGAACAATAATCTATTATCTTGTATTTCTGCTTTCTTTTCTAAAGCTCTGTAAACATAATTATTATCCACTCTTGATTTGAAACGGCCTTTTAATCTGTTTATAATAGCCAATGTATCGTCAATAGGTTTGGCAACGATAATTGAGTCAATTTGAATTATAAAAGTTCCTCCGTTACCGTTTATCGGTTTCGACATTTCACCTTGATTCAGAGAAAATATTTCTCCAATCACTTCATTTTCGCGTCCAAAACCGGGGATATTGCGTGAGTAAAAGTTAATTGTATTGATAGTGTCAACATTATCGTCTAATTCTTTTGCAATTTGATATAAATCATTTGATGCAATGGCATTCATTTTTTCGAGAAGCATTTCTGTTTTCTTTTCATTTAAAACCAGAGGCTTCATGCGTTCTTTTGCTTGTTCGACAGGCATAGTGCCTTTTTCTCTTACTTCGCTAACCGCTGCAACCACATAACTATTCTCAAAATCAAATATCGGAGAGACATCGCCCAAATTTGTCCTATCGAAAAATGACCATCTGATAACTCCTCTCGGATTATCAAGTCCGGGGATAGAGTTTTGCATTTCTTTAACATCATCAGCTGACCTTTTATTTAGTTTCTTTTCGGTTATTGTATTTTCAAAAGCATCAAGGGTTGTACTTTCACCGGCAAATTTACTTGCTTCTGTATAAACATTCTGATAAGTTTTATTACTGGGTTCGATTGCGTGGTCAATAATTGCAACTCTAACTTTTTTTGTTGGTTTTTGCTTGTCGTCAACTCTAATAATGTGATAACCATATCGTGTTTCAACAATTTTTACATCACCATTTTTGCCTTCAAGTACTGCCTGATTAAAAGGATAAAGCATTGTTCCATCAGCAAACCAACCGAGATTACCTGAATTGTTTAAAACTGAAGGATCATCAGAAATTTCAACAGCAATCTCTTCAAATTTTTCAGGTTTTGCCATTACAACTGCATACAAACTATCGGCCATGAACTTAGCTTCTTCTTTTGTTCTTGTAACTTCCTCACTCACTCCATAAATATCTTTATGGGATAATAAAATATGAGTAGCTTTCATTGAATCGGGCCTTTGCTGAACATCCATAAGTTTTGCAGTATAATAAGTATTATTCTCAACATAAGGCTTAACGATTGTGCCAATCGGGGAATTAAACATTAAAGAATCAATTCGAAGCGATAATTCACCTTTTTTAAAGAAAGTGCTATCATATCTGTTATCAGAATTTGCATTCACAAAATTCGGTACTTCTTCAATTTTTTTATCAATTAGTTCCTTATAAATTTTATGAACATCCTGTGAGATTAATCTTCTGTCGTCCGGTGAAGGTTTTACATCAAAAACGATGTAATCAATATCTCTCGAAGCTTCCTGCTCATATAAATGAATATTTTCTTCATAGAATTTATTGTAGTCCTTATCTGTGATCTCAACTATGCTGTCAGGAATTGACTTAACGTCAGAGGCCACAATTCTGAGCTTCGCTTTGCGTAGGTTCAAATCATTTTCTTTAGGAATGAAAGCCTTCGGCACATAATATCCTTTAGAGATAAGATTTTTATATTTTGTGTTTATTCTGTCGTCTTTTATTGCCTGCTCAAAATTAACCCATTGTTCAATGGCATTTTGATCCATTTGATCTAATTGCTTCAAATAATCTAAAACCAATTGAGGATTATATTCGCCGGTTTGCGGGTCTTTGAAATATTGCAAAATATATCGGTGAGGAGTTTCACCCTGAACTTGTTCAAAAAGTTCATCGGGAGTAACTATTATTCCAAGCTCATCATATTCTTTTCCAAGAATAATTTTATTCAACATATTATTCCAGATTGTTTGCTTTGCGGAATAAACCTCAGCCGCAGTAAGCTGTTCTTTTTTCTGGTTTTGTTTTATTGCATTTATATTTTGTTCAACTTTTTCGTTAAACTCAAGAGCCAGAATTTCTTCGCCGTCAATATCACCAATATAATTTACTTGTCGTCTATTTCCGGGCTTAAAAAAATCACCTAAAACAAATGCAGCCAAAGCTACACCTATGACGATTACAAGTAGTCCTGATTTTTTTCTAATTTGTCCTATTAAAGCCATATTAATTTTAAATTTTTTTAATTTTTTTTGAGCGACAAAAGTACAACAGAAAGTTAATGATTAAAAATAATTATAAGAAATTCTTGCTTTTAAAACAACAGTCTTAAAGAGTTTAATGTTAATAAATTGTGTAGTTAGTGATGATTAATGAAAATATTTTATTAAATTTTGTTGAAAAAAAACATCAATTTTTATTCTTGTATTATACTTTTAGAGAGTAAACTTTAGCCTTAGGGATACTGCAAAACCACATCCCCATTCAGGGAT
>CAZBSL010000143.1:5489-7620 GCA_964494265.1 uncultured Bacteroidales bacterium | reverse complement strand
TTTGTTGTTAAAGATGGTAATCCCCAAGATCCTGTCTGGACAATCTACTTTGAAAAAGGAAGCTTAAATATTGGTGATGAAATTGGAATTTATGAGGGTGATTTACTTACAGGTGCAGCTATCGTAAATTCGGAGAATATTTTTGAAAATGCTATTCCTGTTTTCAGTAATCTTTATAAGACCGGAAATTTACCAATAATAAAAGTTTGGGATAAAACTGAAAACAAAGAATATTTTTTAACAGATTATACTTTTTTAAATCCTTACGGAGATGCCTGGACAGAAAATGCTTTCCCGGCAGAAGATGGAGAATATAGTTTACTGCATTTCTCAACAACAGGAATTTCAGATGAAAATGAAAAAAATAGTATTTCAATTTATCCAAACCCTACAACAGGAATAATAACAATCGGAAACCTAAACTTGTCTGGTTTGGATTTGGAAATCACCGACATTACCGGAAAGATAGTTTTTCAATCAACAATAATCAATAATAAATCATCAATTGAAATTGATCTTTCCCAGCTTGAGAAGGGAGTCTATTTTGTAAATATTAATGGAAAGAATTTTTATCAGCTTAAGAAAATTGTTATTCAATAATGAATCCCAAATCTTAAACCCGAAACAAAAAATAAGAAACAAAAAACAAGAAATAAATGGCTACTATATATATTTATATCTCGAAATGGAATGAAATTGGAAATCATTTCCCAAATTGGTAAGCTTTGACAAAATGATTTTAATATATGTGTGTAAATATCATTTGTTTGCAATTTTTGGATAGGTATTTGCGTTAATAAAATAATGAAATTAGTATTAAAAACTTAACTCAAACAACTATGAAAATAAAAATTTCTACCGTAGCAGTTTTATTTGCAATAAGCCTTTTATTTGTTTCTTGTCACAAAAACAGCAATCAAAGCAACAATAATGTCGATAACTTCCTTGATCTTAAGGTTAGTGAATCTTTCAAATTTGAGAATTTCTTAAACCTGGAAACATCCATTAAGCTTGCTGACACTAAGGCGGGCGGGGTTGATATTATTCAGATTTACGATGCACACCCAAATAATGGTGGAAAAGTAATTTTAACAGGTTCTGTAAATCAAGACGGAGTGTTTGATTTACCTATTCGTATAGCTTCCAGATTATCGGAAGTATATGTTGGTAAATTATCCTCAATTGGGGCAAATGAATTTATTGCTGTTGAGGTTAGCGGTTCATCAATAAATTTGGATTTTAACAATTTCAAATCAGTAACAGATAATGATCCATGTACTTCCGGATGCACTTCAACTGTTAGTGGAACACACAATAGCGACTTTTTTATCACCTCAGGAGAAACAGTTTGTATCTTAGAAGGTACCTCGGCTTCATTTAATAAAATACATATTGAAAGCGGTGGAACTTTGCGAGTTTGTGGATATGCAAGCTTTAACAAATATAAAAATGGCAGTGGTGAAGGAGCAATTATGATTAACGAAACAGGAACAATGAACCTGCCAAAATATAATAATGAATTTACAATAGAAAATTATGGAAACTTGAATTATTCCGGCAACGGTACTATTCAGCTAAATGGCACTATTCATAATTGGGGCGAAATTTCTTCAACAGTTACAATGATCAATCAAGGTTCGATAATCAATGACGGATCATTTACTACCTCTAAAAATTTTACAAACAATCCGGATGCAACATTCATCAATAATTGTGAGTTTATAATCAATAAGTCTGGAAATAATTCATTTAAACAGAATAGTGATTTCACCAACAATGGTTATGTATATGTAAAAGGTACCGCTACTTTTAGTGGTTCAGGACCTAAAATAACTACATTAGGTGTTGGAAGTTTAATAGAAACAGAAGACTTTAAAATTCAGGGAGACATTGAAGGACCCGACTCACAAGGTGCGCAAATTACTGCAGATGATGACGGACAAACTTCAGGAGGGTCTGAAGTAAGCGGTTATGTGGATTTATGTGTTAACGGTAATTTTAATCCAAATAATGGAACTTATGGGTCACATGTCACGTTTTGTGCTTATACAATAGTTGCACCGGTTTGCGACGCAAATGTTGCTCCCATTATTACCAGTTCATTACAGTTGGGCGGACTGGTTAACCAGGC
>CAZBSL010000143.1:2767-5389 GCA_964494265.1 uncultured Bacteroidales bacterium | reverse complement strand
TGCTACCAATTTACCTGCCGGATTATCATTCAACCCAACAAGTCATAAAATTACAGGAATTCCAACTTCTGCAGGAACATTTAATATCAACTTGTCAGCAACTAATGCCGGAGGAACTACAAATGAAACTTTAGTATTAACTGTAGGAACTCCTCCAACAATTACCAGTCCGCTTACTGCCTCTGGTACAGCGGGTGTGCAGTTCTCAACATACACATTTACAGCCTCGGGTTCATCAACAATAAGTTATTCGGTGGCCAGTTTACCACAAGAATTATTTTTTAATTCTACAAATCAAACAATTAACGGAACGCCTACTTATCCCGGAGTTTATAGTGCAACGCTAACGGCTACTAATGATTACGGAACCGATGTACAAACACTTGTTATTACAATTAATGAAGGTGCTCAGCCTCCAATCATCACAAGTTCTTTAACCGCCAACGCTATTAAAGATAATCCTTTTAGCTACAGCATTACTGCAGATGGCTCACAACCGATGACCTTCAACGCTGCAAATCTTCCTGCAGGGCTATCATTTAATGGAAATGTTATTAGTGGTATCCCAACAACAAATGGCACCTACAATATCACCATATCGGCCACAAATAGTGCCGGAACCGACACAAAAACACTTGTTCTTGTGGTTGAAACAGGAGGTGGTGCTGATACAGATGGAGATGGTATTCCTGATAACCTGGATGCATATCCTTTGGATCCAACCCGTGCCTTTAACTCATTCTATCCAAATGAAACTGATTTTGGAAGTTTTGCCTTTGAAGACTTGTGGCCCAGTTATGGTGACTATGATTTTAATGATTTTGTTGTAAACTTTAATTATAAGATTGTTACTAATGCCCAAAATAATGTTGTGGACGTAATCACACAATTTCAAATCATGGCCGACGGTGCTACATTGAACAACGGATTTGGAATTATATTTGAGGCTCCATCATCAACTGTTGGAAGTGTAACCGGCTGTATGAAGTTTGGTAACGCAGTACAAATTGATCCCAAAGGCTTCGAAGTCGGACATACAAATACTACTGTAATTATTCCATTTGATGCAATTAATCCAATAATGGAAGGGGGTATGGTAAATACCGTTCCCGATGGAAGATATATCCAAACCACTATAAGTACGGTTACAACTCATTTTGATACACCTCAGGCATCAATTGGGACTCCTCCTTTTAATCCCTTCATTTTTGTTGATCAGGAGAGAGGATATGAGATTCACCTAAAAGATCAACCACCTACAGACCTTGTTGATCCTGATTATTTTGACACTTTCGATGATGCTTCAAATCCGGCAAGCGGTTTATATTATGTTTCAGAAACAGGTTTGCCATGGGCTATAGAGGTTCCTGTCAACTTCAAATATCCAATTGAAAAAGATGATATTCTTACTGCTCACTTGAAATTTGCGACATGGGCCCAATCTTCAGGAGTCGATTATCCTGATTGGTATATGGATGAACCCGGTTATCGTAATTCATCAAATATTTATGAAATACCATAGTAAGCAATATATCTTTGACTTTTGGTAAACAAAAGTATATGAATCCCGTAAATCAATAGTTTACGGGATTTTTTATTTGTGTTTTACCGTTTAAAAGAAATGATCTTAATTTACATAATAATGCCGCATTATTATACATGCTGAATTCAGATTTCTTATTCATTGACAGATTACCAATTTCTATTGATAAAAACACCGGAACCATTGAAATGTTTTTTTTTCAATAAATCATAGCTTTATTATTGCAGAAAATTATAAATAAATTTAATGTTATGAAAACAAAAATTCAATTAAAAAAAATAACCTTAAGTTTACAATTTCTATAAGGAAATTAGAATTGAATATATTTGCTTATCAAATTAAACTTTCAGCATCAAATGACAGTCTATTAAATTACTTTATAAATTTAATTTAAACTATGAAAAATCTCAGCTTAGAAAAGAAAGGAATATTAATAATATTTCTTAACATTTTTTGCGTTATAACCATTACTGCTCAAAATGCTTTCGAGGGTTATACATTGTATAACAACAATGGATCACATACTACATATTTAATTGATATGGAAGGATCCATTGCTCATTCCTGGCAATCTAACTATTCTGTTGCAAACACAGTTTACTTGCTTGAGAACGGTAGTATTCTACGTACAGCCCATGATCCGAATGCTCAGTTCAATGGTGGTGCTGTCGGTGGTATTATTCAGGAAATTAATTGGGAAGGTGATGTAGTTTGGCAATATAATTATTCAAACTATTATCATTGCCAGCACCATGATGTAAAGCAATTACCTAATGGAAATATTATATTGATTGCTTGGGAAAGGAAATCCTCCTCAGAAGCAGTTCAAGCAGGAAGGTCATCTAACGGGGAAATTTGGCCTTTACATATTATTGAAGTTCAACCAACCGGATCTACCTCAGGAGAGATTGTCTGGGAATGGCACATATGGGATCATTTAGTTCAAGACCATGATCAGACAAAAGACAACTATGGAGTAATTGCAGATCACCCTGAATTGCTCAATATTAATTGTAATGGCGATGATATTGATCCTCCGGGTGGCGATTGGATACATTCAAATGGAATTGATTATAATG
>CAZBSL010000143.1:0-2667 GCA_964494265.1 uncultured Bacteroidales bacterium | reverse complement strand
ATTATGGGCACAAGCGGTTATTTTGTTGAGATCAATGAAGATGAAGATATTGTTTGGTCATACGCTTCAGGCGGACAATGCACAAGAGCATATCGTTACTCCCCTTATTATCCCGGCCTAAGTCAATTGTTACCAATTGTGCAGCAGCAAATAGATATATCAAGTGGTTTTAATTTCCTCTCAACAAGACTTGAATTTGAAGAACCTGATATGCTTGTTGTTTTGCAAGATATTTTGGATGAAAATCTTGTTTATGTAAGAGGTTCGGAAGGGGAGATGTTGCGAAAAATTGGCCCGAATTGGGTAAATGGTATTGGCGATTGGATTACTCTTGAAGGATATTTATTTAAAATGACCGGCCCGGAAACACTTGTTCTTGATGGCCTTGAAATTAATCCATCTACTCCAATAAGTTTGAGTTCAGGTTTCCAATTTGTTAGCTACCTGCCCTCTTATTCTGAAGATGCTTTAATTGCGTTTAATAATATACTAAATGATAATCTTAAGTATATTAGAAATTCAGTTGGCGGAATGTTAAGAAAAATTGGCTCGAATTGGGTTAACGGCCTTGGTGATGCCAACCCGGGTGAAGGTTTTTTAATTAAAATGTCAGATGATGATGAATTAATATATCCTCAATCAGATAGTAAAAAGCATGTCAGCAAAACAATAAATTCAAACTCTCATTTTATAATAAAAGAAGGAAATGCGGCCGAACCTGTATATACTATCTATATTTCAGGATTAAATATTGGTGATGAAGTTTCAGTTTATGATGGCGAACTACTTGCAGGTGCAGGAATTATTGTTTCGGATTATATTCTTGAAAATTCAGTTCCTGTTTTCGGTAATCTATTTGAGGTTGGAAATAAACCTACAATAAAAGTTTGGAATAAAAGTGAAAATGAAGAGTATGTTTTAAATAATTTTAGTTTTTCAAATCCTTATGGGGATGCTTACATAGAAAATGCTTTTCCCTTAAAAGACGGTGAATATTCAATGCTTCATATTTCAACAGAAAATTTATCGGATAATAATTATCATATTTCTATTTTTCCTAACCCTTCCGAAGGAATATTCAATGTTTCAATAGTCGGTGTTAGTGGAGATTTACGAGTTGAGATTATAGATTTACAAAGAAATAATTCTTACTTATCTAAGTTTATCGGATTAAAAGATTTTACTACGAAGCAAATTGATTTAAAAGAATTTCCTCCGGGTATATATTTCGCTAGTTTCTCGGGAAACCAATTTAGCGAAGTAAAGAAAATTGTTAAGCTATAATAACCAGAAATATGTTGTAAATTCCTTCATGAAAAAACAAATTTCAAAAATAAAAAATCTTAAATATAGAGTATGAAAGTAGTGCATTCTGAAATATTTTTTTCAACCGGATAAACCTTTTACATACAATTATTGTCTATTATTACGAAATTGTTACAGAAAAGATATACATTTGTAAAAAATTTGAAATAAACAAAATAAAATAAAATCTCATTGAGAATTTTGAATTTTTTTAAAAAACTCAAATAGATTGTTCAATAGCAAACATGAGAATTACTAAAAAAATCATATTATTACTTTTCTTCTTAGCGATTATTATTATTTTCATAATTCCATTTAAAATTCCATTTGCATTTAAAGCAACCGCTCGAATTTATCCTTCACAAGAATGGGTTTTGATGGCAGGGCAGGATGATAGCTTCATCAGCGTAATTTATGATAATAAAACTAACGTAGTTAATAATTTAATAAACTATAAATTTGAAAGAGGCGATATTGCCGAACTTCAGATTAATCCGCTATTGGTTTCCGGTCAGCAAATTAATAAAGGCGATTCAATTGCATATATACATTCCTATGAAATAGAAAATGAATTAGCAAAACTTCAAAGTGAGCTTCAGGTTGAACAAGCCTCTCTTGATGTTGTTGCAACAGGTGAAAAAGAATCAATCATTAAAGAAGCTGAAAAGAAATATGATTATGCAAAACAGCAACTTAAATTAGACGAAAAAACATTTTTGCGACAACAAACTTTATTTCAGGATTCGGTTATCTCTGCCGCTGAATTTGATCAGGCTGAAAACGCTTATCAATTAGCCAAAATAAATCTTAATATTTTAGAGAATGAACTCTTATCATTAAAAAGCGGTGATAAACCTTCTGAAATTAACTTAACTAACGAACGGATTAATTCAATTAAAAAAAATATTGAAATATTAGAGAATCAAAAAGAACAGTATTTTATTAATAGCCCAAAATCAGGTATAATTAATTTTTCACCTGTACTTGGTCAATATTTTAGTATTTCCGATAATAAGGAATACATTTTGGAAATTGCTGTTCAATTAAAAAATCGCAGATATCTTGATTCTCTTTCTGCAATAAATTTTGCTATTGAAGGTGATTATAAAACTAATACAGCAAGCCTTTTACAAATTAACCCCAAAGTTGAGTCAATTGGAAGCCATCAGGTTTTTTTTATGAAAGCTTTGGCTGATAACAATGAAAATATTTCAAGAGGAATGGCTGTTCAGTGTAAAATCGCTTGTGATGATGTTTCATTATTCGAATATTGTATGAGAACTTTAGATTTTGTTTATTAAAAAATGTTAAGATACGAATATAAATATATTATTCCTTTATGGAAAATCAATGAATTGAGAA
>CAZBSL010000142.1:0-7667 GCA_964494265.1 uncultured Bacteroidales bacterium | reverse complement strand
GGCCCACAATGCCTTGTTCTGCCCATATTTGAACATACCAACTATCTGTAGCTATGTGAGCAAGAAATCCTTGAGGCGAAAAACGTTCGCCCCATAAACCTGCACTACCAATTCCACCTCCAAACATTCTTGTTGCCAAATAGGTTTTTAAAATTCTTTGATTAGCCAAGCGAACCTGTAGTGATGCATCTTCTTCTGGATTAAATGCTGTACGCATTCGCTGTATTTGATAACTGCTTTGCCCAATTGTTGTAAATTTAAAAAAGCCAAAAACAAGTGCAAGGAATATTCCTCCAATAATTATTACTCTAATATTTTTTCTTAAAACAATATAAATTGCGAAACCCAGCATCGGTACAATCATAGCACCTCTTGTTCCTGAGATCATCATACCGTAAAATCCGGCTATTGCCATAATTGCAAAAAACATTTTTTCACGCAAATTTTTACTATTTAATGCTATTATCGTCCCGACAACTCCTGCATGAGCCTGAGCTGCACCAAATTGTCCTGCATCGCTATAAAACGAAAACACCCTGAGTTGCCCCCATAACATATGTGTAACGCCTCCAACTTCATCTAACCATCTTTGCTCAGCAAAATCAACGCCTATATAAAATTGCATCATGCCTTTCAAGGTGCCGATAATAGATAATATTCCCCATAAATACAGATAAAGATTGAAATATTTGTATTTATTAAACATTAGAATTATTAAAGGAATTGTTAATAATGGGTATAAAGACATACCGCGCATAGCATAAAACCATGCTTGTTTACTTAAGGCTTCCGGATTTACAAGTTGAAATAGAGAGTAGGTGAACCACAATACCATAAATAAAACTAAGTCAATTCTTATTCTTTTATAGTCGAGTTTCTCGTAAAAATGTTTAAAAAACATTGCAAGGTAAGAAATAACTAATAATCCATCGATACTAAGTCCCAGCGGAACACCTCGAACATATCTCGTCAAACCGATAGCAAAAAATGACATAACAAGCAGTGATATTAAGGCAATTTGCGGGATTACAAAAAATCTGTTTAAATAAATTATGATTGGCAGTATTGCCGTAATCATTATTGCAGTAACCAGGCTTCCTTTTGCAATTATTATTCCGGTTAATACCGCAATAATAATCAGTATTGCATAAGCAATCGGATTGTTTAATTTTAATGAACCGGGTTTATTTAATATATCATCAAGCATTTAATTCCATTCGTGAATATTGCATAAAATTAATAAAAAATCATTAATTGCATTCAGGTTTGATGATAAATGAGCTATTTATAATTTGAAGTTTTTTAATAATCCTCTGTAAAAATTCCAACCATAGATAAAAATATATTTAATTTTTATTGGAATTTCTTTATTCAAAAAGCGGAAACCAAAAAACAATCCTACTAAAGTAGTTAGTATGGTTACAGATGCAACGAATAATAAAAGAGTTGTAACTTCCCATTGAGGGAATATTTCATGCAAAACAAAAACTGCAATCAAATCACCAATAATATTTGCAAGTGCCATAAAAACTACTTTATAAAAATTTTGCCTTGGTTTATTTATACTGTCAAGGGTAACTCCGGTAAATTTATCAATTGAAATTAATAATCCATAAATTAAAAACACTCTAAAAATATTTGTGGCTTCAAGGTATTCCTTTCCACCAAGTATAAAAACTAATTGCTCAGCAAAAATGAAGCAAAAAATAACAATTCCAAATATTAAAAATGTTACGGCTCCCGAATAAGTGTAAAATAAATTTTTTACTTCTTCATTATTATTATCAAGACTTGCTTTCGAAATTTTTGGAAACGCAGTTGCAACAAAACTTCTTAAGGGAACCTCAATTAGCTCGATGAGTCTTAATGGAATGGCAAACAAAGCAACACCTGCAGTACCAAGAAAAGGGCTTAAGCCAATAATAATATGATCGGAGCTTTTCAAAAGATTGCTTCCTATTAAAGTACCGGTTGTAAATTTTCCGAAGTTAAGAATTAATTTATTTGTAGTCTTATTAGCATGAAATATATAAGAAATCCCATCCCATTTATTAATCAGACAAATAATTGAAGTTATAAGATTTATTGAGAGGTGTGCAATTACAATTGTTGTAATTCCATATCTAAAAAAGAAATAATTAATGCTTAGAAAGATGATAAATCCTCCTGTGTTGAAAATACTAAGGAAAAGCATCTTATCAAATTTCTGATCGGCTTGCAAAATTGTTAATGCATTATTAAAAGGAAGATTGATGACCGAAAGAATAGGATACCAAATAAAAAATAATGAGAATCCTGTTTTATTAATGTTTTCCGCAAAACATAATTGTAATCCCCAAACAATAATAACAATTATCAAAGTTGCAATTAATCCGATAAGCCAATTTGAACCGATTAATTTTTTTCTTTCATTGCCTTTTGCACCCGATAAAAATCTGATTATTGCAATTTTGGTAATCCCAAAGCGAAACATTTCAATAAAACCCATTCCGGTTAAGTATAATATCCATTCACCAAAAGAATCTTTTGATAAACTTCGGGTTAATATAATAATCCCTAAAACTCCAAAGGCAGCAACTAAACCATTACTGGCTAATGATAAAAAATTATTTTCTTTAGCAAGTCTTTTAATAAAGTTTATCAAATTTAAATAAATTTAAGTGCGTTTACTTTTGCTTTTCTTCGAATTTGAAAAAGAAAAATATTTTTTAATATTCTTATATTTGTTCTTCTTTTCTCTGCTCGGTATACCATTAATAATTGTTTCCAAAACAAAAAGTTCAGTTTGGTTAAGAATAACAATCGGATCATCGCCGGATACTTCTTTCATGGTATCAAGAGCCGTAATATCAGCTTTTTGCCACCTATGGTTTGCTTTAACAAAAAGTAGTGAAATATCGAAAGACTTCATTAACTCAAGTGGATATGTATGATAAATAATGGCCGGAATTTCTACAAATATATAATCATATTCATAATTTCGTTGTCGAAGATATTTTGTGTTTATTAACTCATTGAAATCTTTAATTTCACTAAAATTATTTCTTATCTTGTAAAACAGATAATTGTCATTAGCTTCATCAATTTGATTATCCGTATTATCGTATGAATAATTCAAGTATAATACTTTTTCACCGTAAGTGGTGAATTTATCAATTATCTTTTTCGTAAGAAGTGTTTTTCCAACTTCATTTTTTGTGCTGAAAATTAATATCAAATATGGTTTCTCTATTGAGTACACCAAATTCTGATTGATTTTAAGTTTTATGTTTTGACCGATTATCTCAATAAGCCTGTTTTCGATAAATCCAAAATCTATTGTATCATTTTTAGAAGAAATTTTCGGATAGGCTCCAGCAAGTCTGAGCTTCGTTAATTTTTCAGCACGCTCAGGTGTTTTTATTGTTGTGTCGAAATATTCAAGAATTATTATTAACGCTGCAACTAAAATAAATCCAAAAAATGCGGCAACAATAATAAGCAGTTTTGTTTTTGTTGAATTAGGAGTAATTGGGAAATACGGCTCATCAACGACTTTAAGGTTTGAAGACATTTCAAGATTTTGTTGCCGCATTTTTGCGAGGTTTAAACTGTGTAAAAGTTCAAGATAAGATTGCTCGGCAACACTAATTTCTCGTTCAATACGGGTCAACATGGCTCCAAGAGGTGCAAATATCCGATATGTTACGAGGAAATCATTTTTTCGTTTTGCTAATACTTTTAAACTTGCTTTTGCTTCTTCGTAAGCGATAACATTTTCGAGCCATTCATTCAAAAGAGTTTTTATTGGAATTCCCTGAGTTGTATGAGTGTATAAATATAATTGATTTGTGTAAATCAGTAATTCGTCTTTTATAGAATTAGATTGCTTATGTAGATTATCTAATTTGTTTCCAAGCATTGGATTTTCATCGTCATCAATCTCAGCAATTAGAATTCTTTCTGCAACCTTTTGTAGTTCATCACGTTTTTCAGTTATTTCTCTTGATTTCAAATAAATATTTTCCCTATTTGCTAAGCCTCTTTCGATTTCGTCTAATGCGGCGGAAGCAGATTCAAGCCGTATTTGTTCGTTTTGATAAAACACATCAAGGTCTTCTTTTCTAGCGGCTATATATTTACTTTGTTCGTAATAATTAATAATATTATTTTTCTGATTGAATTTCAATAAACGATTTTCTGCATCATTCAAACGATCATTTGCAAGACTAACCTGTTCTTCAAAATATTTTACAACAGCATCGGTTTGTGTTTCTTTTAATAATTTGTAATTTTCAATAAACGCTTCAATAATAATTTTTAAGGTTTGTTGGCAAATTCCCGGATCATCTGCCGTATAGGATACTCTAATTAAATCACTATTTTGAACTCTATACACCTCAACTCTTTGTATCGCTGCAACACTATAATGGCGATGAGTATAATGTAATAATTGATAGATAAAGTTTGAATCACTTGAAAGATAATATGATGTGAAGTTTTTTATTGTTTGATCAAAATCTTCAGGCTTTACCCCGGGAGGTATAATAGGATCTTTTATGAAATTTTGTTGCTCAGTATATTTTGAAATGTCTTCGACAACTTCAGTAGAAGTGAAATCTTTTGGTACAGAACTTGTTTTCTGGTCACCAATTTCACTATTTATTTCTTTATCAATTGGTTCAGGCGTTATTTCATTAGTTTGAGTATTTTGATAAATTTGCTTGATCTTTAATATTGTGCCAACAGGAAGTGATTGTTTAGTAATATTGTTGAGGATTTTTAATTCATCAACAGATATTTTAAATTTATTTGCTATTGAAAAAAAAGTTTCGCCTGCTTTAACGGAATGAGTTATATAATTTTTCGAGTCATTATTATTAAAATTATTATATTTTCCAACAATTAATTGTTGGCCAGGAGAAAGTGCGGTTGATTGTAAATGATTTATATTCATTAACTCACCAATTGATTTCCCATATCTGCTTGATAGTTGGCCTAAAGATTCACCCGATCGGACAATATGATAAATATTATTATCAGTGTTTTCACTTACTTCATTTTTATTATCGAAAGTTTTTTTATCAAGCCCTAAGTCTTCATCTTTCTTTGCATCATCCTGATTAGTATCAAGGCTACTATTAACTTCTCTTTCTCTTTTTGCTTTATTTTTTTTCTTAGATATTTCTCTTTCAAGCCCTTTAATTTCGTCTTCAAGGTATTTGATTTCCTGTTCTTTTTCTCTTTGATAGCCTGTTTTACCATTTTTTACTACAAGATCCTTAACAAGCTTTGGAACAATGCCTTGAAGAGCATAATAATTACTTTCTGAAATATATTGTGGATTATATCTTTCTATAGAGAGATCCTGTGCAAAGAGAGCAATTGAAGTTTGCTCAAGAGTTTGGCGCGATTTCAACATATTGATCATATTGTCGAATTGCATATTCGTACCGAAATAATCAAGTGTTCGTGTCCCGGTTGTTTCAATTGAATATCCGGTCGCAATACCTGTATAAACAACAGTTTGACTAGTATAATTCTTCTTTTTATTACGTGTAAACAGATATACCGTAAATGCAAGTACTAAAGGTACAATAATCAAAAGTAATATATGTCGTTTAAATAACTGTATTAATTGGTATATATCCATTCTTTACTTTATCACATTTATTAAATTAAAACGTACTCCTATTAGTTCTTGCAATAAATCGTATGCCATATAAAGTTCATAAATCCTATCTTGAAACTCAACAGCTCTAATCATCTGAATATCTTTTAGTCGTGTTAACTCGGCTATTGTTATATCTCCATTCAAATATTCTCTTTCTGCCATTTGCATTTGAAGCAAAGTATATTGTTGAAATTCATTAACTATACGTAATAATTTTTGAGATTGAATTAATCTATTATATTGTAATATTACATCTTGTCTGATCTCTAATTCTTCTTGTTTTCTTTGTGCTAAAGTTTGTTCAATAAGCCATTTAGATTTATTGATTTCGTTATTTCTGTTAACAATATCAATTGCGGGCATTCTTAGATAGACAGAAAGTGCAAAAACAGTTCGGAGAGAGGTTGAAAGCACAAAATTTGGTTGAATGTTTTCAATTTTATCTTCAAAGAAATAATTACCGTATTGACCATATCCCTCAATACCAAAATCTTTTGTCCAGTTTCTTTTTGATGATTTTAGATCACAATAATTGACTCCTAATTGGGCATCGGTTAATTTCACTTTTGGTGAAAACTGTATTGCCATTTCAATTAATGCTTCTAAAGGAGGTATTTTTTCGGTAATATCATCTATTAAAGGGTTATAATACATTGAGCTATCAACCTGCTGAGTTGCAACTTCCTGTGCATTAATACATATGGAACTACTACTTATTATTATAAATAATATTATGAGTTTTAACAAAAGTGATTTTAAAAGGTGCATTAATTAATATTTTTTTACAAAAAGTTAACAAAAAGCCCGAAAAGCTACAATTTATTTTTGTTTACGACATAAGAAATATTTAATTTTTTTAAATTTTTATTAACAATCTATTGTTTTTGTTTCAATGTGATTTGTTTAAGACTTTGAATACTAACCAAAAATATATAAAATTATTTCAAACATTTTCTTTTTGAAAAACTGCCGGAATTGTTTTTAAAATTAATATAACATCACCCAAAAATGAATTTTTATCAGCATAAGCATTATCTAATTCCTTTCTTTCTTCCTCCGACATTTCTCCTCTTCCTCTTTTTTCAACTTGCCATTTTCCGGTAATTCCTGCGGGAGCTTTAAAACGCTTACTCCATTTATCTGAAGTAATCAACTCAGCCTCATAAAGAGGCAAGGGCCGATTTCCAACTATTGACATATCGCCCTTTAAAACATTTATTAATTGAGGGAGCTCATCAATACTTAAATTTCTAATAAATTTCCCTATTTTAGTGATTCTCGGATCATCTTTGATTTTTATAAAAGCACTTTTTGAATCCTTCCTTTTAATTTTTAAGTATTGATTTTCACAAATTTTTCTTCCTTCTATGTGAAGGATAGGTGAACAGAATTTTCCTAACCTTTCACACTCAGGACATTTTTCATCAAGATCAATATCTTCATCTTCAATTACTTCTGATTGGTATTGATTAAGATGCTTCATATCCAGAAGTTGTTTATCGGCATCGGTTGACATGGAGCGAAACTTATAAAAATCAAAAATTTTATACCCCGTACCAACTCTTTTTGAAATATAGTAAACTTTTCCTTTTGATTCGAGACGGATTAATAATGCAACAAACAACAGCAAAGGAGATAAAATAATGAGAATTGTACCCGACACAATTATATCAAATGCTCTTTTTATAAAAGGCATTTTATATTCTTTGCCAACCTGAATTTCTGTTGATGGTTTACTTATTCGATTTTTGAAATCCAATAAAAACCTGATTCTGTCGTAAAGATTGGTGATGTTTAGAGGTGCAACATAATAATCATCAACTTTTTCTTTAATTGCTTTTTCTTTAGTTTTAATTGAAAACTCATGTACAATCAGGAAAAATATAATGCTTTTATATTTATTGTTAGAATTAAGCAACTTGTGAATTTCAAATCCTTTCATTCCCGGAAGATTGTTTTCACATAAAATCACATCAAATTGCTTATTTTCAAGCAAAGAAATTGCTAAAAGGCC
>CAZBSL010000141.1:5886-7959 GCA_964494265.1 uncultured Bacteroidales bacterium | reverse complement strand
ACCGCATCAGTAGATAATTGTTTGATTAATAATATGTATTATTACGGAATACAAACGGATGATAATCTTAGTATAAATAATTCAACGATTCAAAATTGTCAATATGGAATTAATATATATGCTAATGGAAATGTTCAATTAACAGATGTTACAATAACTATGAACGAATGGCCAATATATTATTCCGGGCCGGGTGCAATGAGTGTTTCGGGAAATAATAATTTTCATGGAAATACCGTTGATGCCGTTTATATTCATTTTACTTCAAATAGTAATGACTGGACTTTACCCAATATTAATAATAATGTAACAGACAATTTAGCAGAATATATCCCATATTTTTTCTATACTAACTTTACAATAAATGAAACTGCCAACCTTACTATCGAATCAAATAATATAATCAAGTTTGCTAACTGGGGATGCGGTTTAAAGGTTAAGGGAGAACTAATTGCAAGTGCCAATGAAGATGAGTTTATATATTTCACTTCTTATAGAGATGATAATTGGGGTGGAGATACAAATGATGATGGAACCACAAGCATACCTGCAACAGGGGACTGGTTAGGCATAATATTTCAAAACGAAAGTATTGATGAGGAATGTTTATTAAATAAATGCAAAATCAGATTTGCCGGTTATACTAACACAGGAGGAGTAAACTGTTATAATGCAGGCCCGACTATTAATTCCTGCGATATTTCAAATAGTAATTTTGGATTCTACCTGAAATTTGCCTCAAACCCTGTCATTACAAATAGTATAATTGGTTCGAGTGCTCTCACTCCCTTTGCTATGTCTTTTGATGCAAATCCAATTTTTGAAAACAATACTTTATCTTCCTCTGATAATCAATATGACGCAATTGGATTAATCGGTGGTGAACTTTCGGCTGATGCTATTCTGCCTGTTAGAACGGTTACCGATATTGAAAACATCACTTATGTTATGCTTGATAAAGTTATTATCCCCGAAGGACTTAGTTTAACTATTGAACCGGGGGTTGTTATTAAAAGTTTTGATAATTATCATTATTTTCATGTTTATGGTAAACTAATTTCAAGCGGAACAGAAGAAAACAATATTGTATTTACATCAATTAAAGATGACAATTTTGGAAACCCAAATGATACTAATAAGGATGGTTCACAATCATCACCGGCAGTAGGTGATTGGGGTGGTTTCTTATTTGAACCAACAAGCGACCCTCAATCCGAGATCACATATTCCATCATTCAATATGGTGAAATTCCTTATTATTATTACTATGATGGAGAAATCATTCTGCTAAATGCGAGCCCAACTATTTCCAATTGTGAAATAAAAAATGTTAAATATGGTATAGCTGCACATTATTCTTCGCAACCTCAAATACTTAATAACGATTTCGCAAATAATGAATTCACTCCCGTTGCAATGTCCTTATCTGCAGCACCTGTATTTTCGGGAAACACATTTAATAATTGCGGATTATCGGCACTTGGCCTTCTTGGTGGTGAAGTTGGAGCAGACGGACTAATTTCCTCCAGAAATATTGCCGGTTATGAAAATATTACTTATGTTATTGTAGGTGATATCACCATAAATCCAGGCACTTATATTGAGGTTGAATCAGGAGTAAACATTAAATTTACTGATGATAAAAAAATTACTGTGGATGGAGGTTTTAAAATTTCCGGTACGGAAGAAAATCCTGTGATTTTTTCATCTGTTTATGATGACAATGTAGGAAATCCCGCTGATGTTAACGGAGATGGCAATGCAACCTTTCCACAGCCCGGAGACTGGAGATGGGTCGCTTTCCAGGGCACAAGTGATGATGCTTATTGCTCAATAAATCATGCTCAAATAAAATTTGGAGGTTACCAGGGTGGAAATATTGTATATGATAATGCAAGCGGTACAATATCTGATGTTATAATATCGGGTTCACAAACTTATGGAATTGCATGTAATGGAAACTCTGAACCTGAAATTAATGATCTGACCATTCAAAATTGTTCGGGTGATCCTGTTGGTATGTCATTACTTTCCGATCCTCAATTTAACAATGTAATATTTACAGGCAATAAT
>CAZBSL010000141.1:2074-5786 GCA_964494265.1 uncultured Bacteroidales bacterium | reverse complement strand
GAAGATGAAAAAATAGTATTTACATCAATAAAAGATGATTCTTACGGAGGTGATACAAATAATGACGGTGCAACAAGCATTCCCGAAAAAGGCGATTGGTTTTCACTCAATTATAATAGTTCCACAATAGATTCACTTAATGTATTAAAAAATTGCATAATTAGATATGGAGGAGGTGATCCTGGTAATTTAACATATGGCATGATAAGAATATCTAATTCTTATGCTAAAATTGACAGTTGTTTTCTGGAACAAAGCCAGTTTTCAGGAGTTGGGATTTTTGGAAATTCCAATCCTGAAATATCAAACTGTAGTTTTGTTAATCTTGCCGAAACACCTATTTGTTTAAGTATGTTTTCAAACCCTGAGTTTAATAATAATACAATGTCAAATGTTGGAAATATGTCAATTGGTGTTACTATTGAAAATTGGTCACAGGATGGCACCGTACCGGCTCGTGATTTTGCCGGTTACCAAAATATAACATATTACCTTTACAGCAGTAACAGCAATAATATTACAATTAATAATGGCACAATAATACATATTCCTCAGGGAATTGTTTTTAAAGGTATAGATAATAATTATAACCTAAATTTAGATGTTTTTGGTAAAATTATAATTAATGGCACAAATGAAGATCCTGTCATTTTTACAAGTATTAACGATGATGAGTATGGGAATCCAAAAGATACAAGAGGAGATGGTTCATCTACCGAACCAACAATATTATATCAATATTGGCTCAATTTCCAGGATGTATCGGATGATGAAAGCGAAATAAATAATGCAATTTTCAAGTATCAAAATGAGGCAGTAATTTTAAACCAGTCTTCCCCTGAAATAAACAATTGTGAGTTTTCGGAATGTAACTTTGGTATAAAATTAAATGGATTTTCCACACCAATTGTTAATAACTGTGTTTTTGATAATTTGGTTTACACACCTTTATATATTTCTCTCATTTCTTTTCCTTCTTCACACAGCGGTAATATTATTTCCGGTTCCACTTATAGAGCTATTGGCGTAATGGGAGAAACTTTGTCTCAGGATATTCTACTTCCAGCCAGGAACTTTGCAGGTATTAATCATATACCATATTATTTTCATGAGAATTATACAGTAGGCAGCAATGCAATTTTAACCATTGAACCCGGGGTGGTTTTAAAATTTAATAATTATAGCCAGAAACTTACTGTTAATAAAGGCTTGATAGCGGAGGGTGGAACAGATTCGCAAAATAAAATTGTTTTCACTGATATAAGAGATGATTTTTATGGAGGAGATACAAATGCAGACAGCACTAATACTGAGCCCGGGATTGCCAATTATGTATCAGTCCATCCATGGGAGGGGATATATTTCGAGAATGAATCTATTGATGATATTTGTGTTTTGGATAATTGTGTTATAAGATATGCAGGTAATGCTTATTATTATTGGAATTATAAAGGCGGGATTAATTTAAATAGTTCAAGCCCAACAATTACTAATACTGTAATTTCAAATAACAGAAAAGGAATTATTGCTTCGGGTGCATCAAATCCACTTGTGAATAATTGCGATATTTATAATAATACGGATTTTGGAATAGAAAATGTAAATCAGGCATTTAATATCAATGCAGAATATTGCTGGTGGGGAAGCGATACGGGCCCCACACATTCGGGCAATCCTGAAGGAACAGGCGATGTGGTTACCGATGGTGTGGATTATGATCCATGGAATACCGAAGGAGCCACCTCACCAATGTTCGGTGATGTTAGCCTTAACGGAAAAATACAGGCTTATGATGCTGCATTAATATTGCAATATAGTGTAGGAATTATAACTTTAGAACCTATACAAATGCAGGTTGCCGACGTAAGCGGAAACGGAGAAGTAATGGCTTACGATGCATCTCTAATCCTTCAATATGTTATAGGTATGATACCAACATTTCCTGTTTTAACTGATAATTTGCCAGCTACAAAAGACGCTTATGCTTTATTGGAAATCGGTAAAGGAAGTGTTTATAGTGGAGAAGAAATAAAAATTCCTGTTAATATAAAAAATGCATCAGATGTACTTTCTTCAGAAATTGAATTAAAATTTGATGATAAATATTTACAATTTATTGAGATTTCTCTAAATAATGAATATAATCTCTATTCCTCAATTGACGAAAACACAGGAAATATCAGGATTGCATTTGCAGAAACCCAAGCGATAGAATCAAACATAAATCTTGGTATTTTACACTTTAAAACGGTAAAGAATCTTTCGTTTGCAAAGAACGTATCAATTGAATCTGAAGGGTTTTTCTGTAATGAAATAGATTTAACTCAAAGTGTAATTGCAGGTAAAGTCAGGATTTTGCCTTCTGTTGAAATTCCAAATTTTATAACTGCAAATAATAGTTCAGTATTTAATTGTTATCCAAATCCTTTTAGTAAAAATCTTATAATCAGCTATAATGTAGAAGATGAAAAATCATATGTCTTAATAGAAATCTTTTCATTGTATGGTGAAAAAGTTATGTCTTTTAATGAAGGTATAAAACAACAGGATTCTTATTTAATTAAATGGAATGCTACAAATTCAAATTCAAGAGAATTGAAAAACGGTACATATTTTATCAGATGTATTATCGGTAATAAAACCTATTCTTCAAAAGTTAACTTATTTAAATAAAGGAGATAAGAATATGAAAACTAAATTTATATTATTATTTTTCATTTGTCCTTGTCTTTTATTGGCACAGGTTCAGGTTCGCCTGCCTGATACAACAGTAATGGCTGGTACAATGATAAAAATTCCTGTTTACATAGATAGCTCTCTGAATGGTTTGGATGTTATCTCCTACCAGTTTCAAATAAGTTATACATCTGATCGTCTTACTCCAACAGGAATAGATATAGATGGAACAATGACAAAGGATTGGGCACAACCATATTATTTTTCAGAACCTGGATTATTTACTTTTATCGGGGCAGGTGTTACTCCATTAATTGGGAAAGGTGTGTTGCTATTTGTAATTTGTGAAGTCCCTGAAAATTCAAATACTTCAATAAATTTTACAGAGCTGGAAAACAATTTCTTAAATGAAGGGATACCTGAAGTTATTTTAATCAACGGGTATATCTATAAACAATTTCCTCCAACAATTACTGTAAATCCGAATAATGCAATTATGGTTGTGGAAGAATCCCTGCAATTTTCAATAAGTGGGCAGGGAACGCCCCCGTATTCATGGGGTGTTACCAATTCTGAAATTTGTAATATTTCCGAAAACGGATTATTATCGGCGAATTCCATTGGTTTTACAAGGGTATTTGCTATTGATAATGATAATATTACGGATACAACTGATCTGATTGAAATCAGAGGGGTCGAATTATCAATGCCTGATACTGTTGCCTATCCCGGTAATGAGATTTTAATTCCTGTATATGCTACAGATATAACTCCTTACTCTTATATTTCAGGTGAATTTTCATTTTCATTTAATCCTGCTATATTATCGGCAATTGATCTTGAACTTGAAGGAACATTGCTTGAAGGCTTTCCGAATGTTATTTTTAATTATTTGGAACAAGGGAAGGTTGAAATTGTTTTCGCCGGTACAGAACCAGTTACAGGAGGCGGGGTTTTGTTTTTTACAAGATTTCAGGTAGCAAATATAAATAATGGAAACACTTCTCTTTCATTTGATCAAGCAGAATTTAATGAA
>CAZBSL010000141.1:0-1974 GCA_964494265.1 uncultured Bacteroidales bacterium | reverse complement strand
TATTCTCAGATACCTGTAATGGATATTCCCGTTGGTTTAACAGCAAATATTCCTGTTTTAATTGGAGACCTACCTTCAGGGCAGGAAATCTTTTCATTTGAAGGAAGCATTGTTTTTAATTCCGAAAAGATAAATGCTGTGGAAATAATAACTGAAAATACATTAACTGAAACATGGAGTGTTAATTATAACCTGTTAACAAATAAAATAATATTTGCCGGTGCAAATAGTACAGGAATTCAGGATCAGGGAGTTTTATTTTATATCAAATTTTTGTCAACAGAGGCTTTAAATATTGGCGAAAATACTTTTATTGATTTTGAAAATTTAATTTTTAACGAGAATTTCCCTTTACCTCAACTAATTAACGGAAGTGTTACGGGTGTTCAGGCTTTACCGCATATTATTATTGACATTGATACTATTCAACATGAAATGTATCCCGGTCAGATTGATACAATTAATTACAATATTTCTAATACGGGAATACATACTTTGTTATTTACGCAAAATAGTATTATCGACAATTGGATTACAGTATCCCCGGAAAGTGGTAGCATAGATCCCGGAAATAGCATTTTAATTATTACTATTCTAAATTCAGAAGATTTAATAGCGAATAATTATACCGGTACAATTCAAATCAATAGTAATGATCCTGATAATCCAACTACAAATATTCCGGTCTATTTAGAGGTTTTAGATGCCACACTTAATGCTGAATTTTCTGCCGAGCCTTTAGAAGGCCAATCTCCATTATTAGTTCAATTCTCCGACCAATCAACTCCTCAGGAATTAATATCATCATGGCAATGGGATTTCCAAAATGACGGAACTATTGATAGTTATGTTCAAAATCCTGAATGGACTTATAATGAAACAGGAACTTATTCGGTTTCATTAACTGTTGGTGATGGAACAAATGATGATACTGAAATAAAAGAAAATTATATAACTGTAGTTTCTTATGAACAACAGCAATATTCTCTTATTTATGGCTATCAATTTATTTCTTCAAGAATTATTTCTCAAGATCCTAATATTCTTGTTATTTGTGATGAGATATTAGATAATCTCGACTTTATAAGAAATACAGTAGGAGGTATGCTTCGAAAAATCGGGCCTATCTGGATTAATGGAATAGGGGAGTGGGTTACAACCGAAGGGTATTTGGTGAGAATGAATGATATTGATGAATTTACAATTGTCGGTGATGAAATCAATCCTCAAACTCCTATAAATTTAAATTTTGGTTACCAGCTTGTTAGTTTCTTGTTGGATGAAGCTGTGGATGCACAGCTTGCATTTAATGAGATATTAGATAATCTTAATTTTGTAAGAAACTCAGCAGGTTTAATGTTGCGAAAGATTGGCCCTGTGTGGGTAAACAGCATTGGAAACATGAATCCGGGAGAAGGATACCTTGTCAAAATGAATACCTCCGATATTTTAATTTATCCTGTTTCTGCTGAAAAATTTACAGGCATTGCTAATATCGAACCCGATCATTTTAATTTCCAAGGAGGTAATGCAGCAGACCCTGTTTTTACAATCTATATTGATGGGCTTGATATTGGTGATGAAATAGTAGCTTATGATGGAGAAATTTTGATTGGTGCTATGAAAATCAATTCTCAAAATACCTTTGATAATGACCTTCCAATATTAAGTACATTAAATAGCGGACAGGGATATAATTCGGGAAATCCAATAAATCTGAAAGTTTGGGATGCCTTAACTCAATCATTAATTCCTTTTGAATACTTATATGCTGATCCTTACAATGAAGCTTATATGGAACAGGTTTATCCTTCTGAGGATGGACTATATAGTGTAATGAAAATTACTAAAGGAATAAATGTTGTACGAACAGAAAATAAAAACGTTTCAATATTCCCCAATCCTTCCGAAGGGATATTTAATATTTCAATCGAAGGAGTGAGTGGAGAAATTCAATTAAAAATATTTGATGTT
>CAZBSL010000140.1:2407-7973 GCA_964494265.1 uncultured Bacteroidales bacterium | reverse complement strand
ATTTAAGTAATTATGAAGAATCGGAGAAGTGTTATAAAAAAGCTTTAGAGATTGATCCGAAGTATATGTATGCATGGAATGGCCTTGGCAATTTGTATCAAGATTATTTTAAACAATATAAAAAAGCTAAAGAGTCATATCTTGAAGCATTAAAAATTGAACCGGATTTATTTATGGCTAAACTAAATTTGATTTTTCTTCTCAGGGATAAATTGGGTGAGATAAAAAAAGCGAGGGAAATGTTTGAATCTATAAAGGAATATGATGAACAGAAAGACAGTTATTATTTGAATGCTGCCTTGTTCGACCTTTATGATAAAAATGCCGGATTAGCTGAAAAGAATTTGATTAATGCCTTAGATTACATCGGGGAAAAACTGCCCTTAAATACTCAGGATGATTGGTGGCGATTTGCTGCTGTAACACATAAGCTTGGATACAATCAATGGCTTCTTAATAACCTTGAGGAAAAAGGTTATGATAAAATCCTATCGCCATATTATGTAGCAATAAAATCGCTTTCTATTGATGAAAGTTCAAAATATTTAAACAGCAAAGCAGTAGAAATAAGAGATGCAGCTAAGATTGTTTTAAACAAAATTAAGGGGTATTTGTAGAAGAATTAAAGAAAGTTGTACTACATTGAATCAGGGAAATTATTTGCTGATAGTATTGCTGGCGATTTATTTATATTTTCTTAATTTTACAGCCAATTTCAAAGAAAAAAAATGCCGATTTTAGGATCTTTAATTAAAAAAGCATACGAATTAAGGAGTAAACCTCTTGATAAAAGACGGAAAATCAATTGCCATAAAGCGCAAAAAAGAGAGTTGCTAAAACTTCTAAAGCGGGCTCAATTTACAGCATTTGGAGAAAATTATGATTTTTCGAAAATATTGAAATCGGAGGATATTATCAAGCTTTTTCAAAAAACTGTACCTGTTCATGATTATAATTCTATGTATAAAAAATGGTGGTACAGATCATTAAACGGCGAAACTTTTGTTTGTTGGCCCGGTAGAGTAAAATATTTTGCTTTAAGTTCCGGTACTTCTGAAGCATCAAGCAAACAAATTCCTGTAACAACCGATATGTTAAGATCAATTCGAAAAGCAAGTATGAGGCAATTGGTCAATACATCAAAATATGATTTTCCACTTGAATTTTATCGTAAAGGAATATTAATGATTGGGGGTAGTACTCACCTGCAATACAACGGAATGTATTATCAAGGTGATTTATCGGGAATCACAACCGGGAATCTTCCATTTTGGTTTCAGCATTTTTATAAACCCGGTAGGCGGATTTCAAAAGCTCCAGATTGGGAAACCAAATTAATGGAAATTGTAAAAAAAGCCCCAGATTGGGATATTGGAATTATTGTTGGCATTCCGGCATGGATACAAATTTTGTTAGAAAGAATTATCAACGAGTATAATCTTAAAACTATTCATGATATTTGGCCGAATCTATCTGCTTATGTTCATAGCGGGGTTTCGTTTAGCCCTTATGTGAAAAGCTTCGAAAAACTATTTAGACGCCCCATTCTTTATAACGAGTCCTACCTTGCTTCTGAGGGATATATTGCTTTTCAAAATCGTCTGGAAGTTAATACAATGGAAATGCTATTAAATAATGGTATATTTTTTGAATTCATTCCTTTCAATGATTTTAATTTTGATGGAGACGGCAACCTTAGGGAAAACCCAAAAACACTTACAATTGAAGAAGTAGAAGAAAGTAAGGAATATGCTTTGCTATTGTCAAACAATGCAGGTGCCTGGAGATATCTAATTGGAGATACAATAAAATTCACATCTAAACAGAGAAGCGAAATAATTATAACCGGTAGAACTAAGCATTTTATAAGCTTATGTGGTGAGCATCTTTCGGTCGAAAACATTAACCGAGCAATTGAGTTACTTCAAGAGGAATTTAATGTAGAAATCCGCGAATTTACGGTGTGTGGCATTGATCATGATTCTATGTTTGCTCATAAATGGTATCTTGGAACTGAAGATGAAATCGATACTGAGATTGCAAAACAAAAAATTGATGAATATTTAAATTATCTTAACGATGATTATCGTGTTGAGCGAATGGAAGCTATTAAAGATGTTTTTGTTGAGGTTTTGCCCATTGAAGTTTTCAATAAATGGTTAAAGAAAAAAGGAAAAGAAGGTGGGGCAGGTAAGTTTCCAAGGGTATTTAAGAAAGAGCAAGTGGCAGAATGGGAAGGCCATATAAAAGAATGTTTAAATTTTAAATAAATAATTATGCATCCTTTAATTGAAGGACTGGTTTTGGGATTAACATTGGCAATATTTTTCGGCTTCGGCCCTGCGCTTTTTGCATTGATCCAAACAAGTATTCATCGAGGTTTTTGGTCGGGTTTTCTTTTGGCTATAGGAATTTTTTTAAGCGACCTTGTTGTCGTCGGGCTATGTTTTGTAGGGGCAATTCAAATAATTACCAAACCTGAAAATCACCTTGCCTTTGGGATAATTAGCGGAGGGATTTTAATAATTTTCGGAATTGTTACTTATTCTCGTAAAATACATATGGACCCAAACAATAATAAAGTTAAGCTTAAACCACCTCATCCAATTACATATATTATAAAAGGATTTTTTCTGAATATTGCCAACCCCTTCATCTGGATTTTCTGGATGGGAGTTGTTGTGGGGATGACTGCAAATTATGGGGCGGATATCAGGCCTCTGGTGTTTTTCTTTTCCACCACATTGCTTACAGTTTTAGGAACGGATGTTTTAAAATGTTTTGGTGCTTATAAAATTAAAAGGCACCTGACACCCAAAATAATGATATGGATAAACAAAGCTGCGGGTGTCGGTTTGGTAATTTTCGGCTTGTTTTTAATTGTTCGGGTTATTTTTAACTTTTGATTATCTTTTCACTTTAAACCTAAATTCAAAAATACTGATTTCTGATTTTAAATTCCCGTCGAAACCCGCTCTTTTAATATAGTCTCTACAAACTGAAGATCAGATTTCTTTGTTACTTTAATGTTTTCAGGATTACCTTCAACGAGATGAATTTCTTCTCCCATTGATTCTAAAACAGAAGCATCATCTGTAAAACACTCGGCAAATTCCTGAAGATATGCCTGTTTAATTTTTTTTGAATAAAACGTTTGAGGAGTTTGAATAATTCTGAATTTGTTTCTGTCGATTGCAATGCTTTTTTCATCATCGCTTATTTGCCTGATAGAATCGTTTATTTTTGAAGCAGGAATTACATTCCCGAATTTTTTAACATCCGTAAAACATTTTTTGATTGTAGTGTGATCTACAAGGGGCCTGACTCCGTCATGAATTGCAACAAAACTTTCATCAGGGATAAATTTCAGAGCATTTTTTACTGAATAAAATCTTTTGCTGCCACCTTCAACAAGTCTATGATTAATTTTAAATTCATTCTCGTTGCAAAGATTTTCCCAAAATCCGAAATATTCGTGAGGTAAAACAAGGAAAATTTCTATTTGATTAGAATAATTATAAAAAACAGAAATCGTGTGCATTAATAAAGGCTTACCGGCAATATTTAAAAATTGCTTAGGTGTTTTTGAATTAAACCTTTTTCCTGTTCCGCCGGCAACTATTATTAAATATTCTTTCACTACCTTATGTAAACTTTCGAGTGAAAATATTTACAATATAAGCATTGCATCGCCATAAGTATAGAATGAATATTTCTTTTCTACAGCCTCTTTATAAGCTTTAAATATGAAATCGTATCCCGCAAAGGCTGCAACAGCCATTAACATAGACGATTGTGGTAAATGAAAGTTTGTAACTACTGCATTTGGAAGTGTGAAAGTATAAGGAGGAAAAATAAATTTATTTGTCCATCCGTTAAATTCTTTCAGCATACCGCTTATTGTAACAGATGATTCAAGGGCTTTTAAGGAAGTTGTACCCACAGAAACTATCTGATGTTTGTTTCGTTTTGCATTATTAACAATTTCTATACAATCATTATTAATTATTAATTCTTCCGAACCCATTTTATGTTTTGAAAGGTCTTCGACTTCGATATTTCTGAAGTTACTCATGCCGGCGTGGAGTGTTACTTCAGCAAAAACTATACCCATAATTTCAAGCCTTTTCATAAGCTCTCGTGAGAAATGCATTCCGGCTGAGGGTGCAGCAATAGCTCCCTCATGTTTTGCATAAATGGTTTGGTATCTTTCCTCATCTTCCGGTTCAAGGGGCCGGTCAATAATTTTAGGAAGCGGTGTTTCTCCTAATCTTTGAATAGTTTCTTTGAATTTCTCATAAGTGCCGTCAAACAAAAATCGCATTGTTCTACCTCTTGATGTGGTATTGTCAATTATTTCAGCAACCAATTCGTCGTCTTGTCCGAAATAAAGTTTATTGCCTATTCTGATTTTTCGTGCCGGATCAACCATCACATCCCAAAGTCTTGATTCTTTGTTTAGTTCACGCAATAAAAAAACTTCAATTTTTGCTCCTGTTTTTTCTTTTTCGCCATGCAATCGTGCAGGGAAAACTTTTGTATTATTTAAAACAAAAACATCTCCATCGGAAAAATAGTTTATAATATCTTTAAAGTTCTTGTGTTCAATGGTTTCTGTTTTTCTGTCAATAACCATTAGTTTTGACTCATCTCTGTTCTGAATGGCCCGCATCGCGATCAATTCCGGTGGCAAATAGTATCTAAATTGTGATAATTTCATATAAATAATCTTATAATCAATTACATTATTGATTTTTTAAAAGGGGGGCAAAGGTAATAAATAAATTTTAAATTGTCAATACTTAAAATAAAATAAGTTTAAATCAATTAATTTTGTTGTTTTCTCTCGCTAAATTCAACAATTTTTTCTTTTAATTCCTGAATTTTAAAAGCATTGGTTAAATTGTAATCGCCTATTTTTGTGCGGCATAAAGACGAGAGATATGCACCGTTATCCAATGCTTTGCCAAAATCGTAGGCGAGTGAACGAATATATGTTCCTTTACTGCAAAGTACACGAAACTCAACAAAAGGGATATTAATATTTGTAATTTCAAACTCTTTTATGCTTATTTTTTTCGCTTGCATGATAATAGTTTCATCTTTTTTCCTTGCATACTCATAAGCTCTTTTTCCGTTTATTTTTTTTGCCGAAAAAATTGGAGGTATTTGATCAATTGTTCCAATAAATTTTTTTGTGGTTTCACGGATTTGGGCCTCACTAAGCTTATCGGTCGGAAATGATTTATCAACCTCGGTTTCCATATCATAAGAAGGAGTTGTTGCACCAAGGGTAAATGTTCCGGTATATTCTTTTTCCTGAGTCTGAATTTGATCGATTTTTTTAGTGAGTTTTCCGGTGCATAAAATCAATAAACCTGTGGCAAGGGGGTCTAATGTTCCGGCATGCCCGATTTTGATTTTTCTGATTTTTAAAACTTTGTTTAGAAGTTTTTTGAAAAAATTAACAACATCAAAAGATGTCCACTCAAGAGGTTTATCTACTAAGAGAATTTCTCCTTCCGGAAAATTAAATTCTTCTTTTATTGTATTATTAAATTCCATA
>CAZBSL010000140.1:0-2307 GCA_964494265.1 uncultured Bacteroidales bacterium | reverse complement strand
AAATTTGTTGTATTTTCTTTAAGCAAATATAATTGCTGCTAACCCGATTATAAAACAATAGATTGAGAAATATATTAACTTTCCTTTTTTTACCAATCCAATCATCCATTTGCAGGCAAGCAAGCCGGAAATGAAAGCCGCAATAAAACCAATTAAAAGTGGCATTATTCCAATACCTGAATTACTTGCCATTTCTCCACCTACAACATCTTTTAAATTTGCTCCGATTATAGGTATGAGAACCATTAAAAAAGAAAATTTTGCAATTATTTCTTTTTTATTCCCAATTAAAATACCCGTTGCAATTGTTGATCCTGAGCGAGAAATACCTGGAAGAACAGCAAATGCCTGAGCAATTCCGATAATAAAGGAATCAAGAAAATTGATGTTTCGTTTATTTGATTTAGAGAAATAAGTAAAGCCAAGTAATACCGATGTCACAATAAGCATAGAACCTACGAAAACCAGGTTTCCCGTAAAAAGGCTTTCAATTTCTTCTGCAAAAAACAATCCGATAAAAATAACCGGAATCATAGAGACAATAATTTTAAAGATATATTTTGTTTGATCATTCCATTTGAGTTTAAAGAATCCTAATATCAAATCCCAAATTTCTTTGTGAAAAACAACGATTGTGCTTAAAACAGTTGCCCCGTGAACAACTACGGTAAAAACAAGGCTCTTTTCTGCATTTACGCCGAGAAGTACTTTCCCAATCTCAAGATGGCCGCTACTGCTAACCGGAAGGAATTCAGTAAGACCCTGAACAATTCCTAAAATTAAGGCTTCAAACCAACCCATAAGAAATTTTTTATTGATTATTTTTTATTGACTATTTGGTATTTCATTTTACAATTTGAAACGACATATTCAATGATGCAAAAGTTAAGTATGACTACACAATAAATGTTATTGAGTAAGAAAATATTTTAATTTAATCCTTAGGCCTTTTCATTATTGCAAAAATTTCTATCACGTAACCTGCAACAATCAAAATGGGGGCTAAAGTAATTCTTTGGAAACTAAAAATATCTTCATTGAAAACTTTGGGATCGTCGGAACCACCTCCAACCATGAGGATAAAACCGAGAATAATAAAGGCAAGCCCTATTAATAATAATTTATAGTTTTTTCTTGCAAATGCAAATTCAGAAGTTTCCTCAGTTAATTCTTTACCTTTGGAAAAACCTGAAGTTGTTTTTGTTGAATCTTGTTTGTGGGGTTTATCTTTACTCATTTTTTTAAATTTAAGTTTTCAAAAATAAATAGAATTTTGATACGGAATTGATTTTTAACTTTTTTTAATACAATACGAATTAACTTTATTATCGTAGAAAACTTAAAAGGCTTGTTTTTTCATTAGTTAAGTCGTGATTATTTTTCCTGCCCATTTAGTGTCTTTAATAATACAAATTATCATTTTTTATTCTTAAATATTTTCTAACTGCAAAAAATGTCGAAAGCCAGGTGATTATTATTCCAAGAATTATAACTATAACAAACAAAGAAATTAATAAGTTAATATCTTGTATCTCCATTAGTTCCGGCACTTCCTTTTGTGATAGATATAAAATTCCGGTTAAGAGGACAATGGCAGTAAAAGCTCCGTAAACTCCATTAATAATCCCTCTGAAAACAAATGGCCGACTGATAAAACCCTGAGTAGCTCCGACCAATTGCATACTTTTTATTATAAATCTTTTTGAATAAACCGACAATCTTATTGTATTATTAATTAAGGCAATAGAGATTATCATCAGTAATATTGCAAAGCCGAGAATAAGAAAACTTATTTTTTTCAAATTATCATTAATTAAATAAACCAAAGATTTCTGATAAAATATCTCTTTAACAATTTTATTTGACACTAATTGGTTTTCAATTTTTACGAGGCTGTCGGGGTTGGCATATTCGGCTTTGAGTCGCAAATCAATGGAGGGCAGTAAGGGATTATATCCCAGAAAATCAATAAAATCCTCTCCAAGTTGTTCCGAAAGATCTTTCGCCGCTTCTTCTTTTGTGATATATTCGGTTGATTTAACAAAAACCGAGGCGTCAAGTAATTTTTGCAATTGTTTAATTCCTGCCTCTTTAACATCTTCATTAATAATTATCGAAAAACTAATGTTTTCTTTAATATGTTCTGAAAGTTTTTTTGCATGAAGAATTACTATTCCAAGCAAGCCAAGCATAAACAAAACGAGGCTAATACTAACAATAGTCGTAAGATAGGATGAGGCGAGCCGGCGTTTATTATATTTTTCTTCCTTATAGGACATAAATTGAATTTTGTCCGGCTAAAGTAAA
>CAZBSL010000139.1:0-8115 GCA_964494265.1 uncultured Bacteroidales bacterium | reverse complement strand
CTTAATCTCAAAAATATTTCCACTTTTATCTTTAATAAAAATCAGATCCGAGAATTCTCTCTCAATTATAATGCATTCATAATTTCGGGCTTTTGCTTTTCCGACAAGAGTTTTTCTGTCGTTTACCGAAATACAATTATGATTAAATCCTGATGTTAGTTTTTCGTGGCTTATAAATAATTCAATAAACAAATCATTTTTTTGCATAAAAAAAGCAGGAGTATCTTCAGGAATATTAAATATTTTATAAGATAATTCTTTGTTTAGAACGAAGTTCTTTACCTCAATCATACCAAGTAAATCCTGATAAAAGTTTTTTACTTCAGAATTATCAGGAATTGTTAATCCAATGTGTTGTAGTTTCATATTCATAAAATTAAAAAATGGGATAAAAATTATCCCATTTTTTATTATCATTATTTTACATGATTAAACATTATTTTTCCGGCTGCGTCTTCAGCAGCTTTAATTAAGGGGTATCCGGCCGGAGAGGCTGTAAGCAACGGATGTGTTCCAATTTGTGCTGTCATTAGAGAATTAATTGTCATTCGGTTTTGAATCATAATTCCGATTGTATTAGTTAATTCACCTATTGATAATCCTCCTGATACTTCGCCACCTAAAATCACACCCGATTCTTTACCTACGATTAATTTCACAGATTGAGTGTGTGTGTCTTTTAGTGTCCCCGGATGTCGGTCAATTCCTTCAAAGAAACCTGTAACAATATCAAATTCCTCTTGATTTGCAATACTTTCAGTTAATCCGGCTACTCCAAATCCATTATTTCCAATTGCAGTGGCAAAAATTGAAATAGTACCGCTAAAAGTTTTAATTGCAGATAATTTGTGAAGGTTCATACCTGCAATTCGAGCTTCGGCACAAGCTGTTGAGGCCAGCATAACCGGACTGGTTTTTCTGGTAACAAAATCACGTTTTTCGGCACAATCGCCGACAGCAAAAATACTTGGGTCTTCAGTTCGCATATATTCATCCACTTTGATAAATCCCATTTTATTAACTTCTAAACCTGATTTCTCAGCAAGTTCGGAATTAGGTTTATAACCCATTGATAAAATGACGGCATCGGCATAAATTTTTTCACCTGTTTCGAGAATAATACCTTCGGCTTTTTCATTTCCAAAAATTTCATTAACACCGATTCCCTTCATTATTTTGACGCCTCTTTCCTCAAGAATTTTTTCAGCCTTTATTGAAATATATTCATCAAAAGCAAGCCCGAGAATATGAGGGAGTTTCTCGATTAGAACAACTTCTTTACCGGCTTTAATTAACTCATCGGAAATTTCTACTCCTATAAAACCTGCCCCGATTGTAATTATTTTCTTACAATCTTTAAGTTTTTCCTGCATTTCGTCAACATAAACCTTGTTTTTAGGAACAGAAAAAACATTCATTAAATCAAATCCAGTTAGCCACTTTGGCACTTTTGGCGTTGAACCTGTTCCTATCACAAGTTTATCGTAACATATATCTTCACCATCTTTTAATTTAACAATTTTGTTTTCTCTATCAATTGAAACGGCTTCGTCGTAGATTACATTAATTCCGGACTTTTCAAACATTTTTTCAGCAGGCAACAGATTGTTTGCCGTATTGCTAACTGACCCAAAAACATAAGGAATTCCGCATGGAATAAGAGTTTTGGGTTGCATGGTCAATACTGTGAATCCTTTTTGCGGATTAACTCTTTTCCCTGTTGTAGCGGCTACTAAACCTGCAGCACTACTCCCAATTACTAATACATCTGTGTTAATCATTTTCTTTATCGAATTTTAAAAAGTTTTTAGATTATTATTTTTGTAAGCTTCATAAGCTTCTTTAACTGTCATTTGTCCTGCTCCCATGAATATTTTAATTTTTGCTTTTTCAAGAGCTGATGCTGCATTTCCTCCGGGTCCGTTTCCCGTGATAAGAATATCGGGATTTAGGTCAAATAAATTTTGTGCGGTTTTTGGGCCGGCCCCATGAGCTTCGTTAGAAATTTCTCGATTATCGAAATGCGATAATTCATTGGTTTCGTCATCAAAAACGAGAAAAAAATCTGTTCTCCCAAACCGAGGGTCAATCATCGAATCCCATTCGGTTCCTTTTGTTGTGAATGCTATTTTCATTTTTTTAAATTTGTTTTATAATTTATTCTTAAAGTTCTTTTGCCGCGAATACACTAATAATTTATTAGCGTATTCGCAGCTAATTTTTTTTTCCTAAAAAGAAAGCACTTTTTCCGACTCAACAACCCATTGAGCAAATGCTTTCATATTACTAATTTCAATTCCGTCAATTAATTTGAGTTTATCAATTCCTCTTGCTTCTGAGCAACCACCACAAGCTTTTATTTTTCCACCCTTATTTATAATTATTTTTAACATGTTTTCGATATTATAAAAACCTGAAGGTGTTTTTTGATTAGGGAGGGCACAACTAACGGCATCTGCAAGTAAAAAAATTCTTAAATCAATATTTTCTTGGTCATTAAGAAGTGTTATTCCCATTCTTAAAGCATTATATGCTTTTTCTGTTCCGTAAGGGGCATCGTTAACAACTAATAAAATTTTCATTATTTTTTTCTAAGTTAATATTTGTTTTACTTTATTCCAACTATCTATGACAATGGTTTTAAGTTCTTCATTTTCATATTCAACAATAGTTTTTCCTATAGTCATAGCTTTCGTGAAATCTTCATTGTAGGGTAACTTTGAGATAAACACAATATTTTCTTCTATAAGAAATTTTTCAATTTCTTTACTAAGCATTTGATTAATATCATATTTATTAATAATACATCCTGCTTTGATCTTGAATTTTTTAACCAATTCGTAAACTCTTTTTAAATCGTGTAAACCCGAAACACTCGCTTCGGTTACCAAAACAACAAAATCGGCTCCTGAAAGTGATGAAACCACCGGACAGCCAATACCCGGCGAACCATCGGCAATTATCATTTCTGCTGTATTTTCAGTTGCAATTCTTTTGGCTTCATTTTTGACTTTTGCAACCAATTTCCCGGAATTATCGGCACCAATTCCGAGCCTTGCATGAACCATGATATTTCCGGCTTTAGTGTTTGAAATATATGTTTTGCCAACATTTTGAATCTCGTTTGTAATGGCTTCAACCGGACAAACACGGGCACAATATCCGCAACCGTCGCAACTTATAGGATCAATAAAATGTATGCCCTTATTTAATTGAATAGCATTAAAACGACAAACCTCGGCACATTTTCCACAGTTTATACATATTTCATAATTAATGATAGCAAGCTCGCCGCTATAGAAATCTTCTGAATTTTTGAAGTCAGGTTCTAAAAGAAGATGCATGTCGGCAGCATCAACATCGCAATCGGCAACAACAATATCTTTTCCGCCAAGATAGGCAAAGGAAGCTGTGATTGAAGTTTTTCCTGTTCCGCCTTTTCCAGAAATTATTACAATCTCTTTCATATTTCACCTCCTTCTTCCAGTTTTAAAATATAATTTTTTATATGTTTAAGTTGCTGTTTTACTTCAGGAACTTTCTTGTAAATCAACTCACCATGTGAATACAATTCCGCTATTTTTCTGCTATTTGCAATTTTCGCAAGAATAGGAAGGTTTTCTTTTTTACAATAATCAATTACATCATCATTGCCTATACCAAAACGGTTTATAACAACTCCGAAATTTTTTTTCAATGCTTTCATGGTTTCGGCAGCGAGTTTCATGTCGTGAAGCCCGAAGGGAGTTGGCTCGGTTACAAGGATTACAAAATCTGCATCTTTAGTAGCCTCAATAACAGGGCAAGAAGTCCCTGGTGGAGAGTCGAATATTTTTATTACTTGATCCGAAAAATGTTTATCAACATATTTTTGAGTTTGCGAAATTAAGGGAACTGCTTGTTCTTCACCAATATCAAGTTTACTTTCGACAAATGATAAGTTGTTAGTTTGCAGATGTTTTAACCTACCTATTTTCTTTGGCTTCATAGGCAAAGCTGAAACCGGGCATAATTCCGAACACGCAAAACATGAATGGCATAATTCGGGAAATACCATTATTTGAGAGCCCAATTGTATGACTGCATGAAAATTGCATACTTTCTGGCATATTCCGCATAAGGTACATTTATCTTCAATCCATTCGGGGATCATTTTAAATTTGTCTTCCTCGTGAACTAATTTCCCTTCAATAAACAAACTTGAATTGGGTTCTTCAACATCAAGATCACATAAAACAATTTCCTCACTTTCGGATAAGTAGGAGGCAAGATTTGTTGCTAAAGTTGTTTTTCCTGTGCCTCCTTTACCGCTTGCGATTGCTATTTTCATTTTTATTAATGGTCACATAAATTCTGACCGGTTTTAAGTTGATCGGACAAATAATTTTCAACGAGTTTTTGTGGTGAATCGGCATCGACACCTACGCAGACTTCGATATTGTTTTGGGTAAATAAATCTTGTGCCCTTTGTCCCATTCCACCTGAAATTATTACGGATACATTATGTTGGGCAAGAAATTGAGGATAAACTCCTGGTTGATGAAGGGGAGGAGTTAAATAGGTTTCGTTAATTACTTTTTGGTCTTCGGTTTCAATAATTGCAAATTTTTCGCAATGGCCAAAATGTTGGCATAATTTTCCGCTTACAGTCGGGATAGCAAATAATTTTTTCATTTTTTAAAATATTTAATTTATTTATTATTTCTTTAGTAATTCTTCTCTAATCATGGTTTTACCACAATTGGGACATTTTAGAGTTGTACATTTTATACCTTTTTGGTGAGTGATTTTAGTACCGCATTTGGCGCAAACACAAGATCCACCCGGTCCGCAGGCACCTCCTTTGTTTCGGCCTCTTCCACCTCCACGGCCCAAACCTTTTCCACTACCAAGGATTCCGTTATTTTCTGAATTATTCATTTTTATTTATTTTGTTAACTTAATTTTTTTCTGTAAATAAAGCAGGCAGCTTTACCTGCCTGCTTAAATAATTAAAACTACTTTTCTGTTTCAGAGAGCTTTTTTTCAAGTAATAACAATTGATTTTTAAGAACATTAATCTCGTTTACAATTGCATTTTTATCGGAAAGTTCTGGGTTTTCCCAATTTCCTACGTTTCCAAAACCTCGTCTGAAACCAGCTCCAAAAAAACCTCGTCCTCTTCCTCCAAAAAAACCTCTTCCAAAACCACGTCCTGATCCTGAGAAATTTCTAAAATCAGAACTTTCACCGGTTGCACATATTCCCATGCGTCTTCCGGTCATCGGACCGCTACCTGCCGGCCCTGTTCTGTCGCCTCCCGGCATTTTGACCTCCTTTTTTTAAATGATTATTAATACAACATTTACCGTGTCCGAAGCCGCCTGCAAGATTTTGCAGATTGTTTGAATTGCATTCGGGGCATTCGGTAATTAAATTTTCTATATTTGTAGTAAACATATGTCCACAATTAACACATTGAATTATATTGTTTCTAAAATGAATGTTTCCGCCTTCGATGGTTAATAGCTTTCCTTGAATAATGAATTCGGCAATTTTTTTTCTTGCTTTTTCTATTAATCTCGAAAATGTAGGCCTTGAGATACCCATTTCTTCAGAAGCTTCAATATGCGATAAACCAAGATGATCGGCCAATCGAAACGCTTCATATTCATCAAGTGTTATAAGTATTTGACTTAATGATTTTACGGAAACACCAATGGGTTTAAACTCCGAAAATATCGGAGGTTTAAAAATAATTCTATCTTTTTCCGGCCTTGGCATCTTATTTATTAATTAAATATTTTGCAAAGATAATGAACTTATGTTCATAAAAAACAATTTTTTTGTTTTTTTTTACTTTTTTTTAAGATTTTTTTTAAAAAAGTTGAAACTACTTGAAAATATGAATTATAGAAGCAAAAAAAATAGTGTTTTGAAATTTTAATGAATTTCCACCGCAGATGTTTATCCTTTAATTACTGCAAGTGGAGATAGTTCAACAATAATTTCAACAAGGTCATTTTGATTTTCCATAACTTCTTCGATATTCTTATAAGCGGCAGGAGCCTCGTCTAAGTCTTTTTTATGTCGGATTGCATGAATGATACCTTTTTTATCAAGCAATTCAATCTGTTCTTTGAGGTTCAACTCACGTTTTGCCTGATTTCGTCCCATAATGCGGCCTGCCCCATGTGAACAACTCATAAAACTTTCAGGATTGCCAAGCCCTTTTACAATATATGAATTAGTTCCCTGTGAGCCGGGAATTATACCTGTTTCACCTCTTTTAGCACTCGTAGCACCTTTTCGATGAACCATTACGTTTTTTCCGAAATGATTTTCCCAACAGGCATAATTATGGGCAATATTTGTTATGTCACCAAAACTTATATTATGCACAACCTCAAGTACTGCCTCTTGTATGTTTTCTATCATTAATTTGCGATTGGCCAAAGCAAAGTCAACACAATACCGCATTTCCGATATGTAATTATTTGCTTCTTCTGTTTCTATCGGTAAAAATGCCAGGTCTGCTTTTTGTGGCACTTCAGAGAACCAACGTTCATTTAGTTTTTTTGCAGTTTTGTTGTAATATTCAGCAACTTTAAAACCAATATTTCGGCTACCTGAATGAATCATAATCCAAATAAAACCATCTTTGCTTTTTTGTATTTCGATAAAATGATTTCCGCCACCAAGCGTACCAATTTGTTTTAAAGCACTTTCGAATTCCCCTAAGACAATTCCTTTCTCAGGAATATTTTCAATAGAAGGCATTAATGATATATCCTGCTTTTTTTTATGATGATTAAATCCCACAGGAATTCGTTTTCGGATGCCGGTCAATATTTGTTTTAATTTCTTGGATTCAATTTCAGTTAAATTAGTTTTAACAGCACACATTCCGCAACCGATATCAACTCCTACAGCATTAGGAACTACGACTTTTTCTGTAGCAAGTATCCCACCAATTGGCATCCCAAATCCTTCGTGTGTGTCTGGCATTAAGGCAATATGTTTAAATGCAAATGGAAGATTGGCAAGGTTTTTAGCCTGATTTAACGCCCCATCTTCAATTTTATCCAACCATAATTTAATTGGGATTTTTTCAGTTGAGATAACTTTTTTCATTTTGTAAATGTAAGAATTACATTCAGTAAAGTACAAATATAATGAATATTCCGTTATCTTTTGGTTTGATGGATCAAAAGAAAGAGCCTGCTTTTTGCCGGAGACAATTTTTTATTAGTGCTTGCCCGAAAACGCCAATTTCTTCGTTATTCTCGTTCATAAAACCACTCATTTACAAGTGTAAACTCATGGTTTTCTGAACTTCGCAAGCCTCAAACTTGACGTTTTCGGACTAAGCACTCCAAAAAGTTTAGTTTTCGTGCATATACTAATTAGGGATTATTACATCATTTTTGAAACTAATTCTTTGAAAAGTTTATAAGCAAGCATTGCTGTCATATTGTTTAAATCTCTGACCGGATTGTATTCAACAATATCGGCTCCAACTATTGAAACAGGAATGGATTGGATTATAGTAATCAACTCCCTTGAAGTTAAACCACCCGGTTCATAATGCGATATTCCGGGAGCAAAAGCAGGGTCAAGAACATCCAAATCAATTGAAATATACAAAGGGAATTCCAATGTCTTCATAAAATCATAGTTGAAATTCTTCATTTCAATTATCTTAACATCAAATAATTCTGCCTGTTCTTTTTGATGGGTATTAAGAGTTCTTATGCCAACCTGCGTTAATGATTTAAGAATATTTTTTTCCATTAAACGTGCAAAAGGAGAGGCATGAGAATAAGGATTATTATCATAATTATCGTAAAGATCAGGATGGGCATCAAGATGAAGTACATTCAAATCCTTAAATTTTTCTGCATATGCTTCGATTATTGGGAAAGAAATTGAATGATCGCCTCCAAGGCAAATAATTTTATCAGAATCAGTTAACTCTTGTTGAATGTTTCTCTTGATTAATTTATAAGCAAATTCCGGATCAGCTTCTTTAATTGAAATATCACCTAAGTCAATATAATTTCTATCGATTTTAATTTCTTTAATATCCTCACAAAAAGAGTTTGAAGAACCATTTGAATCCATTTGCCTTATAAG
>CAZBSL010000138.1:5008-8142 GCA_964494265.1 uncultured Bacteroidales bacterium | reverse complement strand
AATTGCACAAATCACAGCAAGGTCAATTGCCGGATCATCAACTTTAATTCCACCCGTAATATTTAAAAAAACATCTTTCACTCCCAATTTGAAACCACTACGTTTTTCTAAAACTGCAAGCAGCATACTAAGCCGGCGTAAATCAAAACCGGTTGACGATCGTTGTGGTGTTCCGTAAGCTGCCGAACTAACCAAAGCCTGAATTTCAATTAACATAGGCCTCATACCTTCGATGGTTGAAGCAACTGCAATACCGCTGACATTTTCGTCGCGTTGTGAAATCAGCACTTCCGAAGGATTTGTAACTTCCCTTAAACCTGTATTTTGCATTTCATAAATTCCAAGCTCGGAGGTTGAGCCGAAACGATTTTTCATTGCACGCAAAATTCGATAACCATAATTTCTTTCACCCTCAAAATGAAGAACGGTGTCAACCATGTGTTCCATAATTTTCGGGCCGGCAAGCGAGCCGTCTTTTGTAATATGCCCGATTAAAAAAACCGGTGTTCCGGTTGATTTTGAATATTGTTGCATTTCGGCAGCACACTCACGAATTTGAGAAATACTACCTGCCGAAGATTCAATCAAATCGGTATGCAAAGTTTGAATAGAATCAATAATTACAATTTCAGGTTGAAGTTCTTCAATCTGACGAAAAATATTTTGCGTTAAGGTTTCGGTGAGAATATAACAATTTGAACTATTGTTGCCAATACGCTCGGCTCTCATTTTAATTTGCTGAGAGCTTTCTTCGCCGGTAATATATAAAACATTGCGTTTCTTGATGTTTACGGCAACCTGAAGCATCAAAGTTGATTTTCCAATACCGGGTTCACCTCCAATTAAAATTAACGAACCGGATACAAGGCCACCACCTAAAACTCTGTTTAATTCGGAATTATTTGTGTCGATTCTTTCTTCAGTATTCGCTTTGATCTCATGAATTAACTGAGGCTTATCTTTCTTTTTACTTTTTTTATTTGAGGATTTCTCCCATGTGTTTTTATCAGAATCTCTTTGAATTACTTCTTCGATAATTGTATTCCATTCTCCACATGAGTTGCATCTTCCCATCCATTTTGAATGCTGAGCCCCACAATTCTTACAAAAAAAGGCTGTTTTTGTTTTTGACATAGAACGTATTTTCAAAAAATAATATCAATAATTAGATTTGAATGCAAAGTACTAATATTTCTTAATCCTGTTTTCAATAATAGTTGTCGAAATATCCAGCACGAGATCAATTGTTTTTACTTCTCCACCTTTTGCTTTAACAATATCATAACCAACAATATCTTCCTCCAAATAATCGCTTCCTTTTACCAAAACATCGGGCTGAACAAATTTAATTAAATCGTAAGGTGTGTCTTCATCAAACAAAACCACGGCACTTACAAATTGCAATGATGCCAATATCATTCCCCTTGACTTTTCATCATTTATCGGCCGATTATTCCCTTTTAATTTCCGAACGGAATTATCTGTATTTAAACCGATAATTAAAATATCGCCAAAATCAGAAGCTTTTGACAGATAATCAATATGGCCGAGATGTAAAATATCGAAGCAGCCATTTGAAAAAACAATTTTTTTATTAAGAAATCGCCAAACCGCAAGTTGATTTTTTAATGATTTTTTAGTTAAAATCTTAGATCGAATAATATCAACTTGTAACATTTTTTGATTTTTTTGATATTGTGAACAAAATAAAATAAGAAATCGCTCCCACTAAAATAACGAATAATATTTGAGAGGAATGGACTATGGTTGCATAGGAAGCAGCGGCGGCAGAACCAATTCCATACAATTCAAAAAGTATGGCTTTAACAATGAAATGATAGGATCCAATGCCACCCGGAACAGGTGCAACCATTCCAAGACTACCAATGGCGAGAACTGTTATTCCATCAATAATTGTAAGTCCTGAGGTTGCTTCCATTGCAAAGAAAACAACATAGGTCATAAGAAAATACATCAACCAAATTACAAAAGTCCAAATAAAAAAACCTGATTTGTTTTTTAGATTTTTAATTGTTTTCAATCCATCAAAAAAACCCTTTTTAAAACCTTCTATTTTATGATAAAAATTAGTTTTTTTTAACCTTGATTTCAAATATTTTATCAGAAAAACACATATTAACACCATTATTATCACCAACAATACAATGTAAAGAATTGTTAAATAACTGCTTTGGGCTTTTGAAAAAAGCGGTTCAAAAATCAATCTGTTAACAAAGCCACCAACAAGATTAATTTGGAAAACAATTGTACCAATTATAATCAGCATAAGAACTAGGAAGTCGAAAACCCTTTCGGCAACAACCGAACCGAATAATGAATCGAAAGGAATTTTTTCGGTTTTGCTTAATACACCGCAACGTGTTACTTCACCAAGCCGAGGAAATGCAAGATTGGCCAAATACCCGACCATTACCGAATAAAATGTTGTGCTCGTGCGAGTTTTGTAGCCAAGTTGATTTATTAAAATATTCCATCTTATGGCACGAGCAATATGGCTAAAAAATGCAGCAATGATTGACAGGCCTATCCACCAATAATTTGCATGATAGATTTCTTCCAATAAAACATGAATATCAATCTTTCGGAATACTAACCAAAGTAAAGCTATACCGATCAGAATAAAGAAAATAAATTTACAAACTGATAAAATCTTTTTTTTCAAAAACTTATTTTAGTTGGTTTTTACTATTGGGAAACACAATTGTCGGTGAAAATAATTTTGCTTCCTCAAAATCAATTAATGCATAAGAAACAATAATAGCTAAATCACCAATAGCAACTTTTCGGGCTGCTGCACCATTCAAAGAAATAATACCGGAGCCCCTTTCTCCTTTAATAATATAAGTCTCGAGACGTTCACCATTATTTATATTATAAACATGTACTTTCTCGTTTTCAATAAGATTCGCTGCATCCATCAAGTCCTCATCAATGGTTATGCTACCAATATAATTTAGATTGGCTTCGGTGATTAAACCTCTGTGAATTTTCGATTTTAATACCTCTATCTGCATAATGTTGCAAAATTACTAAAATATTGCGATATTATCGATCAAACGAATTTTTCCTAAAAATAAGGCAATGCATGCAATAAGGTTTTTATTTCTAAGCAA
>CAZBSL010000138.1:0-4908 GCA_964494265.1 uncultured Bacteroidales bacterium | reverse complement strand
ACACGTTCAATTTCAAATTCGCTAATATCAATCTGGCGAGCTCTTTTTGATCGGTCAACACAAATAAGCTTTAAATTTTTTTCATTAAAATTTATTTTATCCAAAATTTTATAAAACCTTCCTACCTGCTCTTTGCTGTCGCCACACCATGTACCTAAAATGCAAACAATTTCAATATTCTTTAGCTTGGGTTTGATTTTTTTTATAAGCGATGATTTTGGTTTATAATTTGAATATTCCTCCGAAAAATATTCACCAAAGACTTCCGACTTCAAACCGGCTCTGTCGCAGATTCCAATTAATATGTCTTTATTACAAATTGTATCGAAAATTATTTTATTCTTTTCCTGTGAATAAACCAAACCCGATATTAAGCAGATTAACAAAAGAAGGGTAATTTTTTTCATTATTATTCAGTTATAAATAAAAGCATTAGTTTTCAATGCAAATATACGAAGACTTATAAAGTAGCATTGATTTTGAAGACAAAAAAAGCAAAAAAAAAGGCCTGCAAAATTTGCAGGCCCATTACCCATATAAAAATCCACTACTCTGAAATTTGAATCTCTTTTTTGAGATTAAATTCCCCTTTCTCTTTTTTTGGAAGTTCAATTTTTAAAATTCCATTTTCGTAATTTGCTTTGATCTTTTCGGTATCAATTGTCTTAGGCAATGTGAATGAACGACTAAATGAATTATAAACAAATTCTTTTCTTGTGAAATTCTTTTCTTCTTCATTCTTTTCTTCTTTCTTTTCTGACGAAACTGTCAACAGATTGTTTTCAATACCAATCTTTACATCCTCTTTTTCAACACCAGGTATTGCAATATCGACATTGAAAGATTTTTCATTTTCAATAATGTTTGTTAGTGGCACACACTTAGAACAATTATTTGATTCATCAATATTTCCTTCGAAAAGATGATCGACAAAATTCAACACCGATGGATAATTTCTCATTCTTACTAAATTCATTTTTAATTCTCCTTATATTTATTTGTTAATTATTTAATTTCTTTTTCCCAATTTATGTCAAATTCCATACCATTGGGAAAATTGATTAAACCTTGAGATTTATATGACATAATGACCTGTTTAGAAGATATTATTATGACGAAATGTCAGTATAAAAATTTGTTTGTTTTGCAATAGGCTCTATATAAGCTAAAAAGGTTTTCACAAAAGAAATAATTAAAACAGGGAAATAAAATTTTACTATTTTGGTCGCAAGAAATGAATTTTAGAATAAGAAAAGCTACAGAAAAAGATTTTGATGCAATTCTCTCATTAATAAAAGAATTGGCACATTTCGAGAAAGCTCCTGAGAAAGTAAGCAATTCAGTCGAGCAAATGAAAGAGGAAAAAGATATTTTCGGATGTTTTATTGCTGAAACGGAAAAGAAAGAAATAGTTGGAATTGCTTTGTATTTTTTTGCTTATTATACTTGGATTGGAAAATCACTTTATTTGGATGATCTTTACGTTAAAGAAAAATATAGAGGGGGAAAAATCGGTGCAAGATTGCTGAAAAAAGTTATTGAAGTAGCAAAAAAAGAAAACTGTAAAAGGCTTAGATGGCAAGTATTAAACTGGAATAAACCGGCAATTGATTTTTATAAGGAATTTGGTGTCGAGTTTGATGATGAATGGATTAATTGTGATTTTGATTATAAAAGCATTCAGGAATTTAAAATTTAGCGAAATTTAACAAATCGGTTTTAAAATTAATTTCCGATTAAGATTTAATATTATCCATTTTTATAGTTTGATTTCATTTCTTCAATACCTGATTTCCAACTACAGTTGAAGAATATCTTTTCGGGTATGCAGCAAAATATCCTAATGCTCCATTGCTGATATTACTTGAAACATTTGCTTGCGGACTACTAAACAAGGGGCTTTGATAACCGGTTTCAGCCTGAATCTCCCAAACAAAATCTGCATATTCTTCAGTGATTGTTGACATTATTAAAGTAACTGTATCGCCCGGGTGAAGGTTTTCGTCTTCACGTTCTTCTTCAAACCAACCGACACCAACACCATTTGAATAACTTCCATTGAAAAATTTATCATCCGAAACATTTACTTCATCAATAGTATCGGTAATTAGAATATTATTTTTCATCCAATTGAACATATAAAAATCGCTTGTGGGTGGTTCGTTAGCGTAAAGCCTGATTTCCCAAACTTCCCAACTGTCAATATATTCAATTCCAATTGAATCAATTATTCCGACAGGCATTAGTTTATCCATCGCAGTAAAATTTTTATGACCGTTGATTTCTTCTAAAAGTTCAATGTTTAAAGTATATGTTTTCCCGATTTCACCTGCAATTTTTTCGGTCTTATAAATTCCGGGTTGAGTTTCCGTCAGATTAAGTATATTTTGGCCATCAGCAATTGTTATTTTAGCTCCCTCAACAACCGGAGCCGGTTTGTTGTAAAAATAATCACTTGTTTTGGTAAGTTTTACAATATGGTTTTTTGCTTCATCTGTAATATATGCTTCAACGACAAGACGTGTATAAGTATCATTGAGTTCGATATCAATTTTTTCGGTGCAGGCAACTATGCTTATCACGATTATTGTAAAACAGATAATTTTCTTCATGTGTTTATGTTTTTGTTTTAACATTTTTAATGAATTAATTTTAAAAACGAAAATTATAAGTAATTGACGGAACAATCCCAAATAAATAAGTCATTTCTGCAAATGTTTTATTGGGATTATTTGTTTCCTGTTCAAAATTGATCGACCAAGGATTTTTTCTACCATAAGCATTATAAACAGAGAGATTCCATTCGCCTCTCCATTTTCGATTCGGCTTAATTTTCCCCTTTAAAATAAATGAAAGATCAAGCCTGTGGAAATCTTTTAAACGATAGGAGTTTCGGTCGGAATATACCGGTGCAATAATATTTCCATACTCAAATCTTCCGGTGGGAAATGTAACAGGCGAACCTGTCATATATACCCAGTTTAAACCAAAACTCATACGTTCGTTTAACTGATAATTTAACACAATTGCAATGTCGTTGGGTTTATCGTAGGGTGAAAGATAAGATTTACCGCTATTTATTTCAGGAATTTCCCTTTCAGCCTTTGAAAGTGTGTAGCTGACCCAGCCGTCAAGTTTTTCAAAATGCAATTTAACGAGAAATTCAATTCCGTACGACCAAGCCTTCCCAAATCTAAAGTCTCCTTCCAATTCTTTATTAAGTAATAAATCGGCATGATCTTTAAAATCAATAGCGTTTTTATTAAATTTATAATATGCTTCGACCGATGTTTCAATCGTATTATTTCTTAGGTTCCTGAAATATCCGATAGCAACTTGATCGCCAATTTGCGGTTTTATATTTGGGCTACTCGGCAACCAAATATCTAATGGAGTCCCGGCAGTAGAGTTTGATGCTAAATGAATATACTGATATGTTCGGGTATAACTTGCCTTGATTGATGACTCATCATTTAGTAAATAATTAATGCCAAGCCTTGGTTCCAAGCCTGTATAGGTATTGAAAAAATCACCCGAAGGATATACGGTTGAGTCGATTACGACAAATTGTTCATCAAAATTATATACTGTTCCTTTACCTATATTATTAAAGACAGAAAACCGAAGGCCATATTTAAGCGTCAATTTCGTTCCAATTTTTTGTTCGTTACTAAGATAAATCCCCGATTCAAGAGCATAATTTTTTGATACAGTATATTCTGTAAAAAATGATTCTTCGCCTAAACCTCGGGCACTACCCGGTTTAAAGTTATGAAAGGTTGATGTTAATCCGAATTTTATAGTATTTTCAGTATTTGGATACCAATTAAAATCAGCTTTTAAGCTATGGTCACGTAAAGCTGCTTCCCAAATAAAAGAATTTGCTTCACCCTCGGGAACTCCGAGCGAATAGTCAAAAACACTACGAATTAAAGTAAAATTTGAGAAAAGTTTTTTTGAAAATAAATGGTTCCATCTTAAAGTTTCTGTTTCATTTCCCCAACCCATTTTGAAATTATTACCTTTAAAAACATCTTTACCATAGTAAAATGAAGCATAAAATCTGTTATTTTCATTTAAACTATAATTTACTTTTGCATTAATATCATAGAAATATAATTTATTGTTTTTCAAATCTTCATCATTGGATAAACCAAGAAAAATATCAACATAAGTCCTTCTTCCCGAAACTATATATGATGCTTTATCTTTTTTAAGAGGGCCTTCTAAAGTCAGGCGGCTCGAGATTGTACCAATGCCCCCTGTCCCTGAAAAGTTTTTCATGTTTCCATCTTTCATCCTTACATCAAGCAATGATGATAATCTGCCACCGTAAGCAGCTGGGATGTCGCCTTTAAATAATTTAACGTCTTTAATAGCATCGTTGTTGAAAATACTAAAAAAGCCCATTAAGTGAGCAGGATTATAAACTACAGCTTCATCCAATAGAATGAGGTTTTGATCAATAGAACCTCCACGTACACTAAAACCGGAACTTCCCTCAGCAGCAGTTTGCACACCCGGCAATAATTGAATGGCTTTGATTATATCAACCTCTCCCATTAGAGCTGGGATTTGTTTAATGGTTTTCACATCCATTTTTGATACACTCATCTCGGCTTTACTGACATTTGCATTAACAGCTTCCCCTTTTATAACTACTTCTTCCAATAGCTTTAGTTGAGACTCCAGTTCAATATTAACAGTAATATTTTTTGTTAAATCAATTTTTTTCTCAAGTGTTTTATAGCCTATATAAGAATAATTTACTTGGTAATTACCAGGCAACAGACTTATTGAATAAAATCCATATAAGTTTGTTACTGTTCCGCTTTTTAGTTCTTTAATAAAAATTGTAGCACCCAGTAAATCCTCCCCGGTGTATTTATCTTTAATATGCCCGCTTAT
>CAZBSL010000137.1:5163-8145 GCA_964494265.1 uncultured Bacteroidales bacterium | reverse complement strand
TTTTTAGGAATAAAAATTGTGTATTCGCTGTCCTCTGAATTCCTTGTTGCAGGTTCAATTTTTATAATCCCATCAACGTCGATAATTGCTAAGCCTATGCCTGTATTATCTTCTTTTGTGTTATACAAAGATCTTAGGCCTTCGGCTTTTTTTGGTTTTTCATAGTTGTCATGATCATCGGTTGAGATAATTAGTTCGGTACTATTATGTCCTTTAATAGTAATGTCGCTCTGCATTTTATCAATAACTAATTTTTTTGCATTGTTAAGAGGGAAACTAAATTCCTGTGCCGATAATCCAAAAGTAAATAATGTGCTTACAATAATTACTAATGATATTTTACTAAGTGTTTTGATTGTGTTCATTTTATTTGTTTTTTATATGTTTATAAATATGTGTTATTAATTTTATTTTTATGTAAAAAGGAAACTTAAATTATTACTTCTAATCCTTTTTTAGCTTGTTGTTTAACAGCTTCAAGAGTGTTTTTGCCATTATAAATATTTTTTATAGGCCCAATTGCTCGCCTATCTTGAATTTCCATCATTAAATTTATAAGGCTAATCTGAAGCAAAGGATCAGTTTGTTTTTTAAGTGATTCAATTAAAGAATTACGAACATTTTCATTATCAACATATTTTGATAAAGCTGATAATGCAGCCAGTCTTACGCTGGAATTTTCATCATTATTCATGGTATTAAAGAGTGCATCAATTATTTTCGGATCGGGTTCTGAAAATTCGTTAATATAGCTCACAGCCAAAACTCTTTGGCTAGCCGATGGTTCATTTAATTTATTCAGCATTACCATTTGTTTCATTTCCAGAATCTCATTTTTCAGCAATGCGACTTCCGAATTATTTCCATTTTCTGAATTAATCAGTAGTCCGATTGCAACTCCAAAAACCAATAAAGTGAATCCTGCAGCAATTTGCCAAATCGAAAACCCACGATTTATTTTCAGCGTATTATTCTCCGGCAAACTTCTAACTTGAATACTATTTGCTTCATTGATTTTCTTTTCGTTTTCAAGCATTGAGTAAAATTTCTCATCCATACGTTTACCTGGTTCAGGAATTGGAATTTCGCCTATTTCTTGATAAATTTGTTCTAATTCACTCAAATCTTTAATGTCGAAACCAATTTTATTAAGATTGTTTTCTAATTCAAATCTTTTTGATTTGTCTAAATCACCTTTAAAGTAGTCGGCAATTAATTCTTTTATTTTATTATCATTCATATTGTTTTTGCTTCAAGTTGTGAATACGCCTTTTTTAGTTCGTTCATTGCTCTGAAAGTTCTTACTTTCACAGCCCCCTCCGACACATCTAACATTTCACCTATTTCTTTATATTTTAATCCCTGATATCTGTTCATAACAATTAGCTCTCTATTTTCATTGCTGATTTTTTGTAATGCATAATTTAAAAGTTGTAATTGATCTTCTTTAAAACTTCTTTGACCGGCAAGAGGATCCCCATCAATTTTTTCGGACAGATTACTAATATCATCCTTGTAGCCGAATTTTTTCTCCTTTTTAAAATGATCGGCAATTTCGTTTCTCGCTATCCTATACATCCACGTTGTGAATTTTCCTTCTCCACGAAATTGATTTTTAAATCTTAAAATCCGAATGAAAACATTTTGCACAAGATCTTCACTAACCTCTTTATTTCCAATCACCCTGTAAAAAAAACCAAAGAGCATTCTTTTATATCTTTCAAACAACAAACCGAGTTTTTCTACATCGCCGGCTTGGATTTTTTGCATTAATTCGTTGTCAGTTATTGTTTCCAAATTTTTCTTTTTATTTCTTTTCATATTCACAAACTGTATTCTTTACAAATGGTTACAAAAAATACAACTTTTTTTAAAAACGCAATCCTTTTTTGTAATTAAATTGAATCAATAAAAATGAAAAAGCGGAAAATTTTTGAAATAGAGGGAGTAAATAAAAAATTGAAATGGATCAGGAAAAATCCTTTAAAAACAATTTTGCAATATCTTTAATTGATTGTTCGATATTAATAAATTTATAATCAAGTGCTTCCGTAACTTTTTTATTTGAATAATAATATTTGTTATTGGCTGTTTTTGCAGTTTCTTTTGTAATAACAGGTTCGATATTAAAAAGAACATCGCCGGCTTTTAATAACCTCCATACAATTTCGCTAATAAATTGATTAGCTTTAATTGAGGGTTTAGGTTTTCCGAGATTTTCGGCAATCTCGTCAAAAAGCTTTTTATATGAAACATTTTCAGAATTAATCAAAAACAATTCATTTCTTATGTCACTTTCCATTAATAATATCATAGTTTTTGAAACATCTCTTACATCAACAAATCCGTTCAAACCCGAAGTATAAAAAAGCATTTTCCCCCAAATAGTCTTAAATAATTTGGAACTGGCACTTTCCCAATGCCCTGAACCGAGAATTATGGAAGGATTGACAATAATTGCATCAATACCTTCATGGACTCCCCGCCAAATTTCCATTTCGGCACCATATTTACTAATTGCATAAAATGAATTATCCTTCGAGTTTTGCCATTTGGTGTTTTCGTCAATTGTTCCATTGTTTTCAGCCCGGCCTAAAGCAGCAACCGAACTAATATGACATATTTTTTTTACGTGAGTTTTTAGAGCAGCGTTCACCAAATTTGCAGTACCGTTAACATTAACTTGCCTTAGTTTATCTTTATCTTTATTATAAAAAGAAACAAATCCTGCACAATTATAAATTTGTTTAACACCTTGCATTGCTTCTTCGAGAGAAAAAATATCTAATAAATCACCTTCAACAAATTCGATTTTTGTAAATAGTTTATCAACATCCTTCGAATAATAAGAAAAAACCTTCTTTATATTATCCAAATTACTGTTTCTCCTTTTTAAAGCCCTAACCTTTTTTCCTGAATTAACAAGATCAAGCAAAACATGTGAACCTACTAAACCTGTGCTTCCGGTAACTAAAATCATAT
>CAZBSL010000137.1:3750-5063 GCA_964494265.1 uncultured Bacteroidales bacterium | reverse complement strand
TCAAAAATCAAAAATAATGTAATTATATTTGCACAAAATTTTTTAGAATGAATTTTATTGAAGAATTGAAATGGCGTGGCATGATTCACGATATTATGCCCGGAACAGATGAGCAGCTTGAAAAAGAAATGACTACGGCTTATGTTGGCTTTGATCCCACAGCTGATTCACTTCATATCGGTCATTTAGTTTCTATTATGATACTAAAGCATCTTCAGGTTGCCGGACACAAACCTATAGCTCTGATTGGTGGAGCAACCGGAATGGTAGGTGATCCGTCAGGGAAAGCAGAAGAAAGGAGTTTGCTTGATGAAAAAACACTTCGCCAAAATCAGCAAGGCATGAAAAAACAAATGGAAAAGCTTCTTGATTTCGATTGTGGTGAAAATTCGGCCCTGCTTGTAAATAATTACGACTGGATGAAAGGTTTTAGTTTTCTCGGATTTTTGCGAGAGGTCGGGAAACATTTGACTGTAAATTATATGATGGCAAAAGATTCGGTTAAAAAACGCTTGGAAACCGGAATTTCTTTTACTGAATTTTCATATCAATTGGTTCAGGGTTATGATTTTCTGTTTTTAAATAAAAATTATAATTGCAAACTACAAATGGGTGGTAGCGATCAGTGGGGAAACATTACAACCGGAACCGAATTGATCAGACGAATGACAGGGGGTGAAGCTTACGCTCTCACTTGCCCTTTAATTACAAAATCAGACGGGAAAAAATTCGGAAAAACCGAATCCGGGAATATTTGGCTTGATCCGAAAAAATCATCTCCATATAAATTTTTTCAGTTTTGGCTTAATTGCTCGGATGATGATGCCGTAAAATATATTAAAATATTTACACTTATTCCAAGGGAAGAAATTGAGGAACTGGAAAAACAACATAATGAAGCACCTCATTTAAGAATTATTCAAAAGGCTCTTGCAAAAGATATTACAATCAGGGTGCATTCCGAAGAAGATTATAATGCAGCAGTTGAAGCCTCAACAATTTTATTCGGAAAAGGGACTACGGAAACTTTAAGAAATTTGTCGGAAGACATGCTTTTATCGGTTTTTGAAGGAGTCCCGCAAGCCGAGATTTCAATTGACGAAATAAAAAACGGAATCGGAATTATTGAATTGCTTGCCGAAAAAACAAATATTTTTGCCACCAAAGGTGAAGCAAGACGAATGCTAAAAGATAACGGTGTTTCAATAAATAAAGAAAAAGTAAAGGACACTTTTGTTGTAACGGAAAAAGACCTTTTAAACGAAAAATATATACTTGCTCAAAAGGGAAAGAAGAATTATTTTTTGATTAAG
>CAZBSL010000137.1:2187-3650 GCA_964494265.1 uncultured Bacteroidales bacterium | reverse complement strand
CCCTCTTTGGTATCCTTAATCTGAATATTCAATTCGCTAAGTTCTTTCCTGATTTTATCGGCTGTTGCATAATCTTTATTCGCCTTTGCTTGCTGTCTGATCGAAAGAATAGTGCCGAGCAATCCGTCAATCAATTCATTTTGCTGTCCTGCTGTTTCTTCAGTTTTCAATCCTAAAATATCAAAAACAAAATCATTAAATAATTGTTTAAGAATTTCAAGGTCTTCTGCTGAAATCGTTTCTTTTTTATCTTTAACCGAATTAATAATTCTCACGCCTTCAAAAAGATTTGCAATTAAAATCGGACTGTTAAAATCATCGTTCATAGCGTCATAACATTTCTGGCGCAAGGCTTTGATGTTGCTTGTAGATTTTTCGGAAAGAATTAATTTATCAAGATTTTTTATTGCCGCGAATAATTTTTTTAATCCCTTTTCGGCGCTTTGTAAGGCTTCATTCGAGAAATCAATTGTGCTTCGATAATGAGCCTGCAAAATAAAAAATCTAATGGTGATTGGGCTGTAAGCTTGTTCTAATAAATCATTTTCACCTGAAAAAAACTCATCAAGCAAAACTGAATTTCCAAGGGATTTTCCCATTTTTTGTCCGTTGAGGGTAATCATATTGTTATGAATCCAATATTTTACGGGTTGAATTTTATTAGCTGCAACTGATTGAGCAATTTCCGATTCGTGGTGAGGAAAAAGCAAATCTAATCCACCACCATGAATATCGAAATGTTCACCAAGATATTTTGTACTCATTGCCGAGCATTCCATATGCCAACCAGGAAAACCATCACTCCAAGATGAAGGCCAACGCATAATGTGCTCAGGTTGTGCTTTTTTCCAAAGTGCAAAATCATAAGGATTTTTCTTTTCACTTTGCCCTTCAAGCTCACGTGTATTTGTTATCATGTCCTCGATTTTGCGTCCCGAAAGAATTCCGTAATTATTTTTTTCGTTATATTTTTTTACATCAAAATAAACAGATCCGTGTGATTCATAGGCATAACCGGCTTTAAAAATTTTTTTAATCATTTCGATTTGTTCGATAATATGGCCTGAAGCACGTGGTTCAATACTTGGATTTTTCACATTTAGCTGTTCCATATTTTTATGATATCGATCGGAAAAGTATTGAACCACTTCCATGGGTTCAAGATTTTCTAACCTTGCTTTCTTTGCAATTTTATCTTCTCCCTCATCTGCGTCGGCTTCAAGATGTCCTACATCCGTGATATTACGAACATAACGGACTTTATAACCGAGATGTGAGAGATAACGAAAAATCAAATCAAAGGTAATTGCTGGACGTGCATGACCGAGGTGGGCGTCACCATAAACAGTTGGCCCACAAACGTACATCCCGACATAAGGTGGGTTCAAAGGTTCAAAAAGCTCTTTGTTTCGTGAAAGCGTATTATGAATTTTTAATTTATTTTCCATTTTGCAAATTTACAA
>CAZBSL010000137.1:0-2087 GCA_964494265.1 uncultured Bacteroidales bacterium | reverse complement strand
CTATCAGGTCTTTGATTTTTATTCGGCGAAACTAAATTAGTTTCTTGTCAACAAGTTAAGTGTTTGTTAGGTTAAAAATGCAACTAATTAAATAAATTCATTTTTAAACCAATTGAAAAATTTAAACTGCTGAATGAATACCGTTTTCTGAGTGTTTTCCATGGAGTACTTTGAGAATCATTGTCAATATCACTAAAGTTATCAACAAATTCCATTTCCCTTTCACTAACCGATAACTCATCAACAATCTCTTTTCTATCAATAATATAGGATGAATAAATTGCTTTTGTTGGACTATATTGAATACTTGCGTGACTCACCTCCCCGGTAATCCAAAACGTTTTAAAAAGATAATATTCTAGTCCCAAAGAAACTTGATAACCTAATGTAAGTTTCTTTTGATATTCTAAAACACTATTAATTAATCCAGTAAAGTAAGCTTGCGGTATTGAGTGTCGGAGATTCATATCCATGGTTTCTTTCATACTACAAAAGCCTAATATCCCTCCAAGTTTTATGTATGGATTAATTTTTTTTCCATTTCCCGATAACTGTAATAATGGTTTAACTCCAAACATTTTCCCTGTTAGCTCAAAATTATAATCAACATCAATAAAATACTCATCATAAATATTTGTATAATCCTCAATTTCTGCCTTATGGCTATTGCTGAAATTATAAAATCCGGTTAATTCAAAGGAAATATTTTTGTGAACCTTTGTACCAATCGTAATATCTAAAAATAAGCCTCTACCAAACGATAATCTGGTAAGGTCATATTTATTATATGATATACTTGTATCAACTACTACCTTAGTATATTTTGAGATTTCTGGATAATCACTTTTTTGTGATTCCATGCCGTAACCAAAACTGGTTTTGATATAAAATTTTTGAGAATATAGCGTGATTTGTATCGTAACTATTGAAATAAAAACTAATATTAATGTTTTCATAAATACTAATATCTCACAGTTCTATTTTTTAAGCAAGTATAATTTTAATGACAATTTCTATTAAATAACACTAAGCTCCTTTCCAACTTTTATAAATGCCTTGATGCATTTATCAAGATGTTGTTTTTCGTGTCCGGCTGAAAGTTGAACTCTGATACGGGCTTCACCTTTAGGAACAACAGGATAATAAAATCCGATAACATAAATTCCTTCTGCTAATAATTTTGAAGCCATAAGCTGAGATAATTTTGCATCATAAAGCATAACGGCACAAATTGCGGATTTCGTGGGTTTTATATCAAATCCTGCCGCTTTCATTCTTTCAACAAAATATTTTGTGTTGGAGTGCAATTTATCCTGCAATTCGGTAGTCTCAGCCATCATGTCGAACATTGCGATTCCGGCATTGGCTACCATTGGAGGAATTGAATTTGAAAACAAATATGGGCGTGAACGCTGACGTAGCATTTCAATAATTTCTTTTTTCCCGGTAGTGAATCCACCGATTGCACCACCGAAAGCTTTTCCTAAAGTTCCGGTAATAATATCAACTTCGCCTCTGATGTTGAATAATTCCGTTACACCTCGGCCGGTTTCTCCAACTACACCTGCAGAATGGCATTCGTCAACCATAATTAATGCATCATATTTTTTTGCAAGTTCGTTAATTTTGTCCATTGGAGCTACATTTCCGTCCATTGAGAAAGCACCATCGGTAACAATTATTTTGAATCTTTGATCTTGAGCCTTTTTCAACTGTTCTTCGAGGTCTGCCATATCGGCATTTTTATAACGATAACGTTGAGCTTTGCATAAACGAACGCCATCGATGATTGATGCATGGTTCAATGAGTCGGAGATAATTGCATCTTCTGCAGTTAACAAAGGTTCAAAAACACCACCGTTTGCGTCAAAACAAGCTGCATATAAAATTGTGTCTTCTGTTCCAAAGAACTCGGCAATCTTTTTTTCAAGAGTTTTGTGAAGGTCTTGTGTGCCACAAATAAATCGTACCGACGACATACCGTAACCATGTGTTTTAATGCCATCAATTGCTGCCTCAACTAAACGAGGGTGATTCGATAGTCCGAGATAATTGTTTGCACAAAAATTTAATACATCTTCTCCCGT
>CAZBSL010000136.1:5201-8195 GCA_964494265.1 uncultured Bacteroidales bacterium | reverse complement strand
TTGTTAATAGCAATTTGCAACAAACCTGTCGAACTGAAAATGGCGAGAATTTCACCCTCGGGTGCATCATTGTAGGATTTATTAATTCGATTGATGTTATTGGTTCTGAAATATATGGAAAACTTTCTGCCTTTTCCGACTTGTTTGAAAAGCTTTTCGGAAATATTTGTGATAAGATTTTCGTAAGAATCAATATAGCTGACAATTCCTTTTATAACATTTTTCTCGCTTACCGGTTCAAAAAGAATTTTCTGATTGATCGAATCTTTTAAATCACCGAGTTTTTCCAAATCCTCTCCTTTTGCAAGCCGAACGGCAGCATTTACAAATCTATCGCGAGTGGAAAATGTAAAATAATCAGAGTCCTGGAGAATATCCAATTCAATAATTTTGTCGGGTTTTTTATTAAATATTAAAGAAAAAATTCCGGTATCGGCTCCAATGAAATATTGTTTTTCGATGTAAACAATTGTGTGAGGGTGCGTTGTTGATTCCTCCGTATTAATTGCGATTATATGAATAGTTCCATCAGGAAAATTTGTATAAGAATTTTTTATAATAAAGGCAGCTTGCTCAATATTAAAAGGGGTGATATGGTGTGAGATGTCGATAATTCTTGCCTCAGGTAACAGCTTCAGAATTTTTCCTTTGATAGCTCCTAAATAATGATCTTTATAACCCCAGTCGCTTGTTAAAGTAATTATCGCCATTTAAATTCTTTTACCTTTTTTGTAATATTTGTTAATTTTATTAAATTTGTAAAAATCAAAATTACTAATAATAGTATATTTTTATCATTTTTTTTTAATATTTTTGGAAACTTGGTAATTGTTGACAAATGAGTTTATGAGAAATTCAGTTTAAGAAAAATTTTTATATGAGTGAAAAAATAATAAGTATTGGGGCTACCAATCCTTTGGAAATTTATGGAGTAAATGATTCGAATATCGAAAAAATTAGAAATATATTTCCTAAAATAAAAATCATTGCTCGGGGAGATAAAGTTAAAGTTATTGGCGATATTGCTGAAATTACCTCATTTGAAAAAAAGTTTGAATTGCTTTTATTGTATTATGATAAATTCGGAAAAATTACGGAGAAAGACGTAAGTCAAATAATGGAAATAGACGATAATGGCTTGATTCAAACAGATAGTGAAGGCGATTCTAATATAATTTTACATGGCCGGTCAGGGATGATTATTAAAGCCCGAACAAGAAACCAAAGTAAAATAGTAAGCAGTTGCAGTAAAAACGATTTGGTAATTGCAGTTGGCCCGGCAGGAACAGGGAAAACCTATACGGCAGTTGCTCTCGCTGTTAGAGCATTAAAAAATAAAGAAGTCAAACGAATTGTTTTAACCAGGCCGGCAGTAGAGGCAGGTGAAAATCTGGGTTTTTTACCCGGCGACCTGAAAGATAAACTCGACCCCTATCTTCAACCTTTGTATGATGCTCTAAGAGATATGCTTCCAACGGCAAAGCTTTTAACTTATCTCGAAGACGGGACTATTGAAATAGCTCCTTTGGCTTTTATGAGAGGGCGGACACTCGATAATGCTTTTGTTATTCTGGATGAAGCTCAAAATTCGACCATTGCTCAAATGAAAATGTATCTGACCAGAATGGGGCGTTCGGCAAAGTTTATTGTAACCGGTGATATTACTCAAATTGATCTGCCAAAAAATCAATCTTCAGGCTTGATTCATGCAATGCAAATATTGAAAAAAGTTAAAGGTATTGATTTTGTTTTTCTTGATGAAAGCGATATTATTCGCCATAAATTAGTAAGCAGAATTGTAAATGCTTACAAGAATGAAAACAATAATCAGAAAAAAGCAAACGGAGAAATTTAAGGGAATTTATATTATTTGATACATTTTTGTAAAATCTTTTCCCAAATTTTATCCCAACAAAATCATCCTTTCTTGAAGAATTTTCGTTGAAATAAAATTAATGAAAACACCCCGATAGTAATTGAGGAATCGGCAATATTAAAAATCGGCCTGAAAAAAATAAAACTTTGTCCGCCTATAAACGGAAACCAAGATGGGTATGTTCCGTTAATTATGGGAAAATAAAGCATGTCAACTACTTTTCCATGTAAGAATGAACCGTATCCGCCTCCTTCAGGATTAAAAGTAGCGATTTGATGAAAACTGCTTTCACTAAAAATTATACCGTAAAAAGCACTATCGATAAGATTTCCAACAGCACCGGCAAAAATTAATGAAATGCAAATTACAAGTCCGGGTTTTGTTTTTTGTTGGATAAGATGAAATAAATACCATCCAATTGCTGAAATAGCAATAATTCGGAAAATGCTAAGAATCAGTTTGCCATAGCTGCCCGCAAATTGAAGTCCAAATGCCATCCCCGAATTTTCGGTAAAATGAATTAGAAACCAATCACCAAAAACCGAATATTCCTGACCAATACATAAATGTGTTTTTATCCAAATTTTTAGTATCTGATCTGCAATCAGAATGATAAAAATAAGTATTAAAGGTTTTTTCAAAAGATTTTTTTTTGAATATTAAAATATAGCAATATGCCGAAAAACAAAACATTTTTTATTATGACAATTACTCATCATAAAAATAATAGATCAATATTTTTTAATGCGGTGATTTTAAACTTGTTTTAGTTTTGCATCAATGCTGAGAGTTGCGTGAGGAACACTTCTTAAGCGTTCTTTAGAAATCAGTTTTCCGTTAACGCGACAAATTCCGTAAGTTTTATTTTCTATCCTGATTAAAGCATTTTCAAGATTTGTAATAAACTTTTGTTGCCTGGCAGCTAATCTGCTATTTTCCTCTTTTGATAAAACTTGATATCCTTCTTCCAAGACTTTAAATGTTGGTGATGTATCACTTGTTCCGGCAGAATTAAAATTTGTAAAAGCTTCGGTTAATAATTTCAGATCACTGCTGGCTTTTTCGAGTTTATTAAGAATTATTTCTTTGAACTCCTGAAGTTCTTCATCAGAATACCT
>CAZBSL010000136.1:0-5101 GCA_964494265.1 uncultured Bacteroidales bacterium | reverse complement strand
TTTTTTCCATTGCAAAAATATTTTAATATTATTAAAAAATAATGCCTTTTTTTATACAATTCGCATTACTTTTATGAAAACATTATTGTCGTCTGTTATTTCTACTGATAATTTGTTCTTGTCATCAATTTTATCAATTAGAATAAGAGACTCAGCTAAAATTTCCGAGCAAATGTAATCATAATTTTCATTAATTGCATTATTAATAAAATCCTTTTTTTCAAGTTCTACTGATATTTTATCGGTTACTTCAAAATTCAGGTCTTTTCTAATATTTTGAATCCTATTTACTAATTCGCGAGCAATACCTTCATTTTTTAATTTCTCAGAAATTGTTATATCTAAAGCTACTGTAAGTTTATCAATATTAGCGACAACCCATCCAGGAATATCTTCGGTTAAAATTTCAACATCGCTAATGTTTATTTCAATTAAATTCCCTTCAAGTTCAAACTTAATTATTCCTTCGGCTTCGAGTTGATTGATGTCTTGCTGATCAAATTGATTAATTCTAACAGCAATGTTTTTCATCAGCTTACCATATCTCGGCCCGAGAGCTTTGAAATTCGGCTTAACTTTTTTCACCAAAATACCTGATGAATCAGTAATATATTCGATTTTTTTAATGTTTACTTCTGAAAGAATCAGGTTTTTAATTGCCTCAATCTGATTTTTAAACTCATCGTTTAAAACCGGAATCATTATTTTATTTAAGGGCTGACGAACCCTGATGTTTGTTTTTTTTCGTAATGAGAGAACCATCGAAGAAATCTTTTGAGCAAGCTGCATTCGCTCCTCGAGGTTTTTATCAATCAGTTTTTCATCAGGTGAAATAAATTCTGTTAAGTGAATTGAACTTACCTTAACTTTGCCTGTAACTTTGTTTAAATCATTAAAAAGTTTATCCATGAAAAATGGAGCAATTGGTGATGATAATTGAGCTACAGTTTCAAGGCATTTATAAAGTGTTTGGTAGGCAGAAATTTTATCATCCGAATAACTTCCTTTCCAAAACCTTCGTCTCGACAAACGAACATACCAATTGCTTAAATGCTCGTCAACAAAGCTTTGAATTGCACGCCCGGCTTTTGTGGGTTCGTAATCACTATAACTTTCGTCAACGTTTTTGATAAGAGTATTTAGTTCAGATAAAATCCATCTGTCAATCTCAGGCCGTTTTTCATCAGGAATTTCTTCTTCTTTATAGCTAAATCCATCGATATTTGCATAAAGTGCAAAAAACGCATAAGTATTATATAAAGTCCCGAAAAATTTTCTTTGAACCTCAGCTATTCCTTCTTCATTAAATTTTAAATTATCCCAGGGTTGTGCGTTGGTTATCATATACCAGCGTAATGCATCGGGGCCATATTTATTAATAATAATAAAAGGGTCAACTGCATTGCCGAGACTCTTGGACATTTTATTTCCTTTCTTATCAAGAACGAGCCCGTTAGAAACACAAGTTTTATAAGAAACCGAATCGAAAAGCATTACTGCAATTGCATGCATCGTAAAAAACCATCCTCTTGTTTGATCAACTCCTTCGGCAATAAAATCGGCCGGAAAACTGTTCTCGAATTCTTCAATATTTTCAAAAGGGAAATGAAACTGGGCATAAGGCATTGACCCCGAATCGAACCACACATCTATAAGATCGAGCTCACGAAACATTTTATTTCCTTTTTCGGAAACCAAAACAATTTCATCAATATAAGGACGGTGAAAATTAAATGTTTGATAATTATCTTTTGAGTTATCGCCAGGAATAAAATTTCCTAAAGGATTATTATTCATTATTCCGGCTTTAATAGATTTTTCAATTTCTGATTTCAATTGTTCAGCCGAACCTATGCAAATTTGCTCTTCACGATCCTTGCTTGTCCAAATCGGCAATCCAACTCCCCAATAACGCGAACGTGAAAGATTCCAGTCAACAAGGTTTTCTAACCAGTTGCCAAAACGTCCGATACCTGTGGACGTTGGTTTCCAATTAATGGTTTTGTTAAGCTCTATCATTCTGTCCTTAAAAGCTGTTGTTTTGATAAACCATGAATCCAAAGGATAATAAAGTATTGGTTTGTTGGTTCTCCAGCAATGAGGGTAAGAGTGTTCGTATTTTTCGGTTTTAAAAGCTTTATTCTCTTTTTTTAACTTAACAATTATATCAATGTCAACATTATCTTTGATTTTCGGATCAAAATTAAGATCGTATTCATTCTTAACAAAACGGCCCGCAAATTCACCCATTTCTTCGGTAAATTTTCCTTGCTTATTAACAAGAGTCAAAGAACCTATTCCGTTTTCTTTTGCTACTTTGAAGTCGTCGGCGCCAAAACTTGGGGCCAGATGAACGATACCTGTTCCGTCTTCGGTTGTTACAAAATCGCCAATCAAAACCTTAAAAGCATCTCCATCATCGGGTTTGGCATAAGGGAGTAGTTGTTCGTAACTTATTCCTTCAAGTTCCTTACCCGTAAACCCATTTGTAATTTCAAAAGGAATGTTCTTTTGGCCTTCTTCGTAATTTTCAAGTTTCAGCTCTGCATTTTTTTCGGGAAAATATTTATTAAGCAGTTCTTTAGCAAGAATTACAGTAATAGGTTTATAAGTATATGGATTAAAGGTTTTTACTTTTAAATAATTAATTTTTTTACCAACTCCGAGTGCTGTATTCGAAGGTAAAGTCCAGGGGGTTGTTGTCCAAGCCAGAAATGATAGATCACCATGAATATTATCGAAAAGAAATTCCGATTTTTCGTTTTTAACAACTTTAAACTGTGCAACAAGCGTATTGTCTTTTACATTGCGATAACATCCCGGAAGATTTAATTCATGCGAACTAAGGCCGGTTCCGGCAGCAGGTGAATAAGGTTGAATTGAGTAACCTTTGTAAAGAAGCCCTTTTTCATAAAGCTTTGATAAAAGATTCCAGACAGATTCTATATAAGTGTTATCGAATGTAATATACGGATCATCAAGATCGACCCAATAACCCATTTTTTTTGTCAGGCTGTCCCAAAGATCCTTGTATTTCATAACTTCTTTGCGACATGCATTGTTATAATCTTCAACCGAAATTGTTTTTCCTATGTCTTCTTTTGTAATTCCGAGGGTTTTTTCGGTTGAAATTTCAATAGGTAAACCATGTGTGTCCCAGCCAGCTTTTCGTTTCACGAAAAATCCTTTGAGTGTTTTATATCGACAAAAAATATCTTTGATTGCCCGTGCCATAACATGATGGATTCCGGGAAGTCCGTTTGCCGAAGGTGGCCCTTCATAAAAAACAAATGGTTTATTGCCTTTTCTGATTTCAAGACTATTTTCAAAAACCTTGTTTTCTTCCCAATACTTTTCAATTTCCTCTCCGATTTTCGAAAGGTCGAGTCTTTTATATTCTTGATATTTTGTTTCCATTCAATTTGTTAATTCAAATATTTTGTTGCTGAAAAATCGCTTTTTAAGTTAAAAAATCCTGTTAAAATTATGCTTTAAACCCAACAAATCAGATAACTTATTTACCATTTTTCCCTAATTAAAAATTGCCTGCAAAAGTAAATAAAATATTAATTAATCAATTGTTGTCGCAATGAATAATTTATTGATTGTGTTTTATTTTTCTACCAAATTATAAATAGATATTAAAATTTATAATTCATGGGAAATTTTCAAACTACAAAGAATATTACTAAGAATTTCGTTTGAGCTATCAATTCCTGAATTTTTAAGTTTTTCAAAAATCAACTTTTTCTTAGCTTCAGGTTTTTTATCAGATTTTATAAGCCCAATAATCTCTTTAAACTGAAAACCTTTTAATTCGTCTTGTAATGAAGATATTATTGAATCATAAAGCTTGGAAGTTTCAATAACTTTCTCTTTATCAGGTAAACCGAAAGTTTCTATTTCGCTTATTGAGGCTTTTAAAATTTCTTCGCCGAGTTTTTTACAGGTCTCCATGTAGGATGAACTACCTGATGTGTCGCGTAATGCCCAACTACTATAATCATATTCGATTTTCTCTATTTGTTTTATTTTTTGAGATTTATCTCCAAATATTCTGGCTATTAAAACAATGGAATATTTTTTCCAGGCTTCTAAATCAAAATCTTTTGCACTCAGTTTTGTGATTTGTTGCTTTAGAATTTCTATTTCTTTTGACGACATAATTCAAATATTTGAGTAATTATTATTCCTATCTTTTCTGTTAATTCTTTTTAGCTTCTTTCATTTCAATCAGAAAAAAAAATTATTTTTCAGCATCTTTAATATAACGAACCGAAATACCAAAGGAGCCACCTATTTTATGCCTATCAATACCCCCTTGATCTATTATTAGTAAACGAGTCCAAAATTTTTCATCATTTGGTACATTAGTAGAAGTCCAAAAACGTGCTTCATAACCAATATGACCAAATAAATCAAACATTGAATTATAATATCCAGATAATAATACTTCAAAACCTGTTCCTCCTCCATGCCAAAGAAGTTCACCAACATATAAGCTTCTAAACCCTTCTTTGTCGATATCACCAGGGGGTAAGTCTAAAAACAATTCAAGGTTTTTCCACTCCTCATCTGAAGGCAGATGCCAACCTTCCGGATTATTATCTAATGCGGCTTGCCAAGTATATAACCTGCCTTTTTCTTTACAAAAAGTTTCTTCATATAAATAACAAAAAGAACCAGAGTCAGCATCATAATTAAAATTTTCTGCCATCCACCATTGGTCGCCAATTTTTACGGTTTTGTATTCTTTTCCGTCTCGTGAATCAATAAATGATGAGGTTTCATTTGGAATAATAATTGTGAAATCTGAATTACTCTGATCCGAGATGTTTTCATCTTCTTCATTAATTATCATGATTTTATAATCATTGCTATTGTCCAAATTATCAGGAACATTCCACAAGTATTCACCGGAATTATCAGTTGAATTGACAATTGTTTTAAGTTTTGCACCCGATTTGTATAATTCAATTCTTACAGACTTGGCATCTTTATCAAACCATTTAATATTATATTCTTTTCCTTTCAAAAGCCACTCCCCACCATTTGGAAACAGTAAAGCACATTGGGGTGTTTCGTCAGACTCTTTTTTACA
>CAZBSL010000135.1:6361-8220 GCA_964494265.1 uncultured Bacteroidales bacterium | reverse complement strand
TAGAGGATTAAGAATAGTTTCAACCATCAGATCAAGAATAGTTTTTAAACTTCCTACCAATCAGACTCATGTTTCTTACCAGTACAAAAAATCTGAAAATAAAAACCAAGAGAAAAAATTACCTCTAAAAGAAAAACAGGAAAGTTCGTATTCTTATACTATTAATTTCTGAACTCAGAAAATTTATCAAACCAGCAATGGAAATGGATCATATTTTTAGGTAATTACCATTCCCCAAATTCCATTAGTAAAATAAAATGTGATTTACACTAAAAAAACACTACTTATTCGTGCATTGCAAACAATGGAATATTTGCCTTGAACAAATCTGCTTTTGTAATTTTTTGATGTTTAAATAATCTTGAAAAGAAGTTGGTTTTTTGTGAAATAAATGCAATAATGTCAATTGAATTTTTTTCAACAAAATTTGAAAGATCGGTTTCAAGATTTTCACATTCGATAATATTAAATGATAAACGAGCTGCTTCAATTTTATCCTTGAAATTTTCTTTCAGTTTGTTCATTTCTTGTTCAGGATTAGTTTTTTTGCCATCAAAATTGAAATGAACGCAAGTAACATTAATATTGAAATCATTAAAAATTTTGAAGAGTTTATTGATTTTTTCAATATCGACATCATTAAATTCAGTTGAATACATAATATTTTTTATTTCCTGGTATTCAGGAATTGGAGGAATAGCGAGAACAGGAACATTGGCACGGTTCATAATTTTTCGTGAAACACTACCTGAAAATATATCTTTTTTACCTTTTCCGCTACTGCCCATTATTATTAGATCGGGTTTGTATTCATCGCAAATTTCCTGAATCTCAAATTCAGCTTCACCGGGAACAATTGTATAGCTTACTTTTACTTCTTTGATGTGCTCTTTGTGAATTTCATTTGAAATTTTTGTCTGAATTTCTCTAATATCGTTTTTTGCAATTACTTCAATATCACGCATAAGTTGCTCATTTAGCATAGTTCCTGTGTCAACAGAAGTAGGAAAACTGCTATCGGTTACAATTATTTGGTCAAAGTAAGAATAAAATAAACGTATTTCGGAATTAAATTTCTTGGCAATTTCTAAAGCATATTTGCATGAAATCTCAGTATAGTCGGAGAAATCTACAGGAACTAAAATTTTTTTCATATTTATTTTTTATTGGTTTTTTGAATAAAAACAAATTCTCATTTTTTATTACAAATATATCGAATTTCTTCAAGGAAGGTAATATTTTTATTTCTTTTTTTTTGAGATTTTTTTTAAACTAAAAACCGGCATAAAACCCAATTATCCCAACTATAAATCCAATCAAAATATTTATTGCTTTCATTGCAAAGAAACTTTTTCTTGATTCGGCAAGCAGTGGAATAGCTCCGTGTCCATCCTGAACAATAGAGTTTGCAAGCAAAATGCTAAAAGGAATGGCTCCATTGGCAAATAGAAAAATGAAAATAAAGTGAGGCCCAGATTGAGGAATAATTCCAACTAAGATTGCGATAAGCAATATTTTGATTTGATTTGTTTTTATCCAATCTTCAACATTCAAATATTGATTAAGAATGTTAAGGAGTAGGAGGGTAGCGAATGTCCAGAGAAATATTTTCAAAAAATGCTTTTTTATAATATGGGCCCACAAATGTTCTTCGAGGAAATGATCGTTAACAGTAATAATTATAAACAAGGCTATCAAAGAAACAATTAAAAAAGTAATGCTTATCCAGGTCCATTTAGATTCATGTTCAATATGGTCATGCTCTTGCAGCAGTCCAAAATCATGATTATGTCCAAAATCTCCTGTTAACAACCCAAAAATAAACAACAATAATCCGGCAATAAGTATTGCTCGCGGCA
>CAZBSL010000135.1:1570-6261 GCA_964494265.1 uncultured Bacteroidales bacterium | reverse complement strand
GTTAACAACCCAAAAATAAACAACAATAATCCGGCAATAAGTATTGCTCGCGGCATACTCATTTTCTTTAACTGAAGAAGTATTGTCTTAAAATTAAAACAAATACAATCGGTCTCATCATTATGAATTTTCATGTGATTTTCAGAAAGTACCATCAAGGTTTTGTTTTTCATAAAAAGATTAATCACAAAACCGCTTAAGACCGCAATACAGAAAATGATTATTGTAAGAATAATTGTTGTCTTAGGAATTACCGAAATCATAAAAAACGCCTCATCCCCCGAGGTTGCTATCATAACAGTTACAAGAGCAGCAAAACTGAAAATTTTGTGTGCGTATAATGATACTGCTGTATAGACTCCGAGGCAACCTGGAATTATTCCCAATAATGCTGCAAACACAATTTGAAGCCATCCTTTTCGTCGAAGTAGGGTACTCCAACTTCCTTTTGTTTGAACATTGACATATTCTATTATTAACATCATTACCAGAACAAAACCGGTAATCATAATAGTGTTTTTTATTATTTCGGTCAGAATGTGTAAATCCATTGATTATATTTTGGTTGCTGCTAAGGTATAAAAAATTTCCAAATAATAAAAACAATTGTGAATATGCTCAAAAAAAATATTCCTATCCATGCATAAATTCTTAGCCATAATTTTGGTTTAGCTTCAGTTGGCATGTGTTTATCTGTTACTACTTTATAGTTCATAAATGCCAAAATTGGTGCAGTAACAAAGGATAATGTTGTAGCAAGATCGACAAAAAATCGCATACTTGATGATAAATATCCGATTAAAATCAAAGTTCCTGCAACTAAAACAAAAATCCAAATCCGGAATATCCAATTATTGTTACCAAATGTTTTTTTCAGCTTAGGGAAAATTAATTCTGTTGTTGTTTTTAACACTCGCGGATTTGCATCAAGGCATGTTAAAGTTGTGCTAAACATTGTTGCCAAAGCTGCAATTGCAATAATTAAATAAGCCCATTTTCCAATGCTTGTGGTATATAAATTAATTAATTGTTCGGCAAAAACATTTCCTTTTGGTGAAAGAACTTCGCCCGTACCGTACATAACTAAAGCTCCTAATGTCAAAAATCCTAAAGCGAGAAATGCAGTTCCAATATAACCGATTTTAAAATCAATTAATGACTCCTTTAGGCTGGGTGAAAAACCTATTTCTTTTTTCTTTTCGATTGACCATAGTGAATGCCAAACAGATACATCAATAGGGGAGGGCATCCATCCGACAAATGCGATAAGAAAAAGGATATCAATTTTATTAGAAAAATCAAAACTGTCAAGAAGTTTTACCGGCTCCGGAAACGAAATATTTAAAGCTGAAAAGACAGCAATTATTGTCGAAACGGCTAATATTAAAATGATGAATTTCATCAATTTATCCAAAATTGCATATCTTCCGACAATTAGAATCAGCATTGATGCGAACAAAATTATACTACATAAGCTTAAGGTATTAATATTAAGGCTAAAAACATTACTGATTATTCCTGCGGTTACAACCGTAACTGCTGCCTGAATAATAAACATTGTAGCAATCGTAAGAATTGCGAAAGCAATAATAGCCCATTTTCCAATATTATTATAGCCCGTAATGAGACTGTTGCGAGTTGCGATGGCATATCTTGGTGCAAATTCAAAGAAAGGGTATTTCAAAACGTTTGCAAGTAAAAGTATCCAAACCAAATCGAAACCATAGGAAGCACCGGCCCGTGTTGATTGAACTAAATGCGAGACACCTACTGCTGCACCGGCATATAACAAACCCGGCCCGAGAATTTTTAAAAACCTTTTAAACTTCTTCTGAAACAACATCAATCTTGATCAAAAATTTTAATTTGGGGATTAATACACATAACAGGGATCTGCGAAGTATTGAAAATCAATTTTTCCTCCCAAGGGCCAAAAATAAAAGAGGGATCATATTCATCAGCATTGGTCGTAACTAAAATCAAATCAGCTCGATTTGAAACTGAGAACTCAATTAATTGTTCGGCAAATTGCCCACCTTTTTCAGCTTTACTGACATGATAAGGAATATTATTTTTATCAAAATCTTCTGTAAAATATTTTGTCATTTCATCTATTTCAACTGTTAATTGAGGATTTGTTTCAAATATTTTAAATAATAAGATTTCTGAATTGAAAATTTTCGCAATATTTCTTGTCCACGAAAGTCTCGATTTAAATATTTTAGAATTATAAATCGGGAGAACAATATTTTTAAAACCATGTCGGAATTCTTTGTTTTGAACAACAAGAACGGGTGAGGGGGAACTGTTAATAACCCTCATTGCATAACTGCCGGTTAAATTTTGAAAACCTGTTTTTCCGTGAGTTCCAAGCAAAACCAGACTTGCACTAATTTCTATTGTAACTTTCGGAATAATTGAAAAAATGCTTCCTTCCCTTGATAAAGTTTTTACATTTATTCCATATTTATCGGCAATTCTGTGAGCAATTTCAACAAGTTTGATATCAATATATTCGCGATGTAATTTTTCTTTCCTTAAAAAGGTCTTAGTATGTTTGTTGACAACATGCAGTAATACAATTTCGAAATCAAGAAATTTAGCAATTTTAACACCATAATTAATAGCATTTTGGCATACTTCCGAAAAGTCAGTTGGAATCAGAATTACATTATTTTTCTTCAAAACAGGAGTTTTTTGAATTTATATAATGCAAAAACAGGAGATTTTAGAGGTTTTTAAAAATAAATTTATGTCCTTATTTTATTCCAAATTTCCCAAGAGCGATCAGCTTGATTATGAAACATAGAGAGTCCATTTATCGTTGTAGCACCTTGTTCTTTAGCTTTTTTCAAAAACCTTGTTTCCGCCGGATTATAAATCATATCAAAAACCAAATGTTCCTTTGTCAATAAATTATAAGGAATATCAGGTAGCTCGTTTGTTTTTGGAAACATTCCGATTGGAGAGGCATTTATCAGAATTTTATGCTCGTCCAAAACAAAACGGTCTATTTGAGAATAACTTATTTGGTTTGAAATAAAGGGACTTCTTGAAACAAAACTTGCTCCGATACCCAATTGAGCAAGTACAAATTTTGCAGCTTTTGCAGCTCCTCCTTTTCCGATAATTAAAGCTTTTTTATGATAAGGTTTTAATAATGGACTTATTGATTTTCTAAAACCATAAACGTCTGAATTATATGCAACTAATTTTATTTTCTTATCCTTGCGAACTATTTTGATTATATTGCTTGCTCCGATAAGTTGAGCATCTCTCTCAATTTCGTCAACATATTTTAATATTGATTCTTTGAAGGGAAATGTTACATTTAATCCACATAAGTTTGGGTTATCATTTATTATTTCATTAACCAATTTGATATCAGGAATGGCAAATGATTTATATTCAGCATTTTTTATGTTTCTATCTTTGAATTTATCATTAAAGTATTTTTCAGAATAAGAATGTATTAAAGGAAATCCGATTAATCCAAATAGTCTCTTTTCCATAGTCCTAAAGTTTCCCCATGATAAACAACATGGCTTTAAACAAAATAGGTTCTTTAAGTAATTCATCAAAGATAATAATTATTTAGGATTATTGATTGATTTTATTTAGTTGAATTGGGCAGGGTGATAATTCAAAGCTTTATATTTAATAATTAGTTGATAATATTATCTTTGTCGCTTTTCACAACATCTTTCTTTTCATTCTCGGCAGCTTTTTCAATAATCCAAATGCTTAATATTCCGATGATAATGAACATTATGGCGAGCCAGAATTCCGTATTAATTGATTCAGGAAATATTCGTTTGTAACCTGTTATAACAGCTTCTCCGTTATCAAAAATATTTTTACCTAATTTATCCAATAAATAAATTGGTTTTTGCCAAGGCCAAAGAATACTAACCGAACCTAAGATAAAACCCGTTAGTAGTGAAATGGTTTGATTACGAAAGCTCTTAAAAACCCATGATAAAATATGTGAAAACAATAAAAGCCCTCCAACCGCACCAATCAAAACAGGAAGAAGGACTTCGAAATTCCTATCATTAATAGCGTCGATTGCAACTAATTGATAATTACCCATTATAAACAAAATAAACGAGCCTGATAAGCCGGGCAAAATCATGCTACAAATTGCTGCAGCGCCACAGATTATCAGATAAAAGAAATTGAGATTTTCGGTGGCGGGATTTAATATTGAAACAAAAACAGCAATCGCTGTTCCTATTAAGAATGCAACAATAACTGAAATTGTCCATCTGCTGACGATTCGTCCCACAAAAAATACAGAAGCAAGTACTAATCCGAAAAAATACCCCCAAATATAAACAGGATAGTTAGTGAACAGAAAATCAAATATTTTTGCCAGGCTGATAATTGCAATTAACACACCGATTAATATTGAAAGTAAAAAATATAAATCGGTATATTTAATAAAATCTTTAAATTTTCCGGTGAAAAGTAATTTTATTGCATGAAAATTAAATGATTTAATTGAATTAATCAGTCGTTCAAAAATATTGGTAATTAGAGCAATTGTTCCTCCCGAAACACCGGGAATAACATTTGCAGCTCCCATTCCGATGCCTTTTAAAATTAGAATAAAATATTTTTTCATGTTTTTTATTTAAGAGGCCAAAATTTTAATTTGCAAAAATAGATAAAAAGTAATAGGTATTTAA
>CAZBSL010000135.1:0-1470 GCA_964494265.1 uncultured Bacteroidales bacterium | reverse complement strand
AATAAATCAATTTAACAATTATCGGTTTTTTGTTTGAAGGAATTAATTATTTCGATAATTGTCGGATTTTCTTTTAGTTCAGGTTTGAAATAAAAGAATTCATCATGGCTCGAAAAATTCATTTCAAGGGCTTCTATTAAAATCTTATATGATTCCTTAATATTTCCCGATTCAAATAAATAGGATGATTTTCGATAGAAAAGTGAGGCATTTTCAGGTTGCGATTCAATGCCGTTATTAATTGCTTCTATTGCTTTTTCAATTCCATTATGAATTGCGATAACTTCTGAATAATCAAGCCAAATTTCATGATTTAACGGATTTACTTCAATAACTTTAGCATAAGTGTCTATCGCATCATCATACAATTTATTTAGATATTGCAAATCGCCGAGATTATATAAAAAATCAGCATTATTTTCATCTAAAGCGACAGCTTTCTGCATATATTTTAATGCTTTTTCGTTCTGATTATTATCTTCATAAATTATTCCAACAGCCATAAATGCATCAGGGAAATTGTCATTCAGTTCGATAGCTTTGAAATAATTTTTAAGGGCTAAATCCGAGTTTTTGAGTTTTTCATAACATTCGCCTATATAGAAATAAGTTAAAGCATCTTCCTCTTCGTATAATAAAGTTTCTTGATAGGTGCTGATTGCCTTATTAAATTCTTTCAAATTGGCGAGGGAATTTGCTTTATTAAAATATGCCGACGAGAAATTATCTTCAATTGCAATTGCAAAATCATAAGCATCAATGGCTTTTTCGTGCAATTCTAAATTAGAATATAATACACCAAGATTAAACCAGGCTACGGATGAAAATGGATTGTCGTCTAGGAATTTTATGAAATATTCAATCCCTTGCTCTGAATTAGCATTAATTTCAAAACAAAATGAAAGTTCATAAATAACCGAATCATTTTCGGGATTGATTTTAACAGATTTCTTCAGGTATTCAATTGCTTTTTCGTAGTTTCCAAGGTTTTCATATTCAAAAGCTATATTGACATAAATTTCACCAAGATCTTCACCATCAACTGTGGCTTTTTGATATTCCTCAATGGCTTTGTTATATTTGTTTAATAAACTGTAAATTGAGCCCTTTGTAAAAAATATTTCAGAATTATTGGGTTCAAGCATTTCAACTTCCGAAAGCAGTTCAAGTGCTTTTTTTTCTTTATTTGTTGAGGCAAAATATTTTGCTCGTTTTAGCATAACACTTACACTTGAAGGGTGTTGATCGGATGCAAGATTAATTGCAAGTTTAATTTTATTTAATTTATTAAACTCAAAATAATGGTCAATAATTGATTCAAATTCTTCAACATCGAAATAATAACTATCCTCATTACTTAGCATTTCTTCAAAACGCTCAACTAAAGAATTCATTTTAAAGTCTTCACCAACGTTATTATCTTCTTTCATTCAAAACTTTGTTTAAAATATGCTGCAAAATTACAACAAT
>CAZBSL010000134.1:4824-8238 GCA_964494265.1 uncultured Bacteroidales bacterium | reverse complement strand
TCAAACCATGTCAATCTTAATAAAAAACGGCAGGATCATAACTGCAACTGATGATTACATTGCTGATATCCTCATAGAAGGGGAAAGCATTTCAGCTATTGGAAAAGATTTGAAATTTGAAACCGAAAAAGTATTTGACGCTTCGGGCATGCTGGTTTTTCCGGGGGGTATTGATCCCCATGTGCATCTCGACATGCCTTTTATGGGTGCTTTTTCCAGCGATGATCATGAAACAGGAACTCGAGCTGCCCTATTTGGAGGCACTACAATGCTAATTGATTATGCCATTCAGGCTAAAGGAAATTCTTTGCATTCGGCCCTGGAAACATGGAAGAACAGAGCAAAGGGAAAGGCTTATGGTGATTATTCTTTTCATATTGCCGTAACCGATTTTAACGAAAGTGTTAAAGAAGAATTTAAAGATCTGATCGAAAACGAAGGTATTACTTCATTCAAAACATTTATGGCTTACAAAGGAGCTTTAATGATCGACGATAAGCAAATGCTAAGCATTATGAATGAGGTAAAAAAATATGCCGGTTTGGTTGCCGTCCATGCAACCAACGGCGATATGATCGATTATCTCGTTGAGAAATATAAATCACAAAACAAACTATCTCCTTGGTATCATTATCTCTCCCAACCCGAATTAACCGAAACCGAAGCTTCAGGCCGTTTTGTGGATTTAGCTTACCTTTCGGGAGTTAATGCATATATTGTTCACATGACTTGTGAAGGCGCCTTGAACAAAGTAAGGGAAGCCACTAAACGCAATCAGAAGATGCTGGTTGAAACTTGCCCGCAATATCTCCTTCTCGATGCATCTGTTTATAAAAAAGGCTTCGACTCGGCAAAATGGGTTATGAGTCCGCCGATACGCGAGAAAAAGGATAATGAATCACTTTGGGCTGGGATCAGGCAAGGACTTGTTCATGTTGTCGGCACCGACCATTGTCCATTTATGTGGAGTGATAAACTAAAAGGTAAGGACGATTTTACAAAAATTCCAAATGGTGCTCCCGGATTGGAACACCGTATTGAACTTCTGTTCTCGGAAGGAGTTAGAAAAAATCGTATTAGCCTCAATAAATTCATTGAGATTACTTCTACAAATGCTGCAAATTTTTTTGGGCTTTCTCATAAAAAAGGAACTATTGCAGTTGGCTCAGATGCAGATATTGTAATCTTCGATCCGGAAAGAAAACATACAATTTCTGCTAAAACTCACCACCACCGATGCGATTATTCTGCCTATGAAGGTTTTGAAGTTACAGGGAAAGTAAAAAATGTATTTCTGAGGGGGAAACTTGCAATCGATGAGGATAAAGTGCTGGTTGAAAAAGGATATGGTAAATTTTTAAAAAGAAAAACTCCTTGTTAAAATGATAAATTTGTGAATAAATCGGCAAATACATACAATCAATTAATCGATAGCATTGATAAATTGGTGCAACAGGGCAGGCAACAGGCAGCCATTGCTATAAATTACCATATTGTGTTTACTTATTGGGAAATTGGGAAATATATTGTAGAATATGAACAACATGGCAAAGCAAAAGCAGAGTATGGAAGCGGATTACTAATTAAACTTTCAAAAGATTTATCTAACAGATATGGAAAAGGATTTTCTAAGTCTAACATCTTTAATTTCAGGAAACTCTTTCTTGGTTTTGAAAAATTCCAGACAGTGTCTGGACAATTCATTTTGGAACAACGCGAAGAAATTAGCAAAATTCCAAACATGCAACAGACTTCTAATAAATATAATAAAAAATTCCAGACACTGTCTGGAAAATTTGAAAATAGTGAGATACTATCTAATAAATTCCTAAAAAACACAAAAACGTTATATCTACTAAACTGGTCACATTATTGCGAATTATTAAAAATTAATGATAAACTGGAACGTAGTTTCTATGAAAAACAATGTGGAAATGAAAAATGGTCGGTTCGGGAATTGAAACGACAAATCAATTCAGCTTTATTTCAACGTCTGGCATTAAGCAAAGACAAGGAAGGAATATTGGATTTGGCTAAGAAAGGACAAGTTTTAAATTCAGCAAATGATTTAATAAAAGACCCATACATTTTTGAATTCCTTAATCTGCCGGAACAAAGTTTATATTCAGAATCTGATTTGGAAAAAGCTTTGCTTGACAAACTCCAAAACTTTCTGCTGGAATTAGGGAAGGGTTTTACATTTGTTGGCAGACAATATCGTATTACCATTTCCAACAAGCATTATCGTGTTGACCTTGTGTTTTATCATCGTATTTTAAAATGTTTTGTTTTAATAGATTTAAAACTTGGTGAAGTTAATCATCAGGATGTTGGACAGATGAACCTTTATTTGAATTATTTTGAAAAGGAAGAAAATGTTGAAGGCGAAAATCAACCGGCCGGTATAATATTATCAGCTTTGAAGGATGATATCTTAGTTGAATATGCTTTAGGGAATATTAGTTCTCAAATGTTTGTATCAACATATCAATTATATCTGCCGGATAAAAAATTGCTTAAAGAGAAGTTACGAATGTTATTAGAAAATTAAGATTAATAAAAAATATAAAAATTTGACATCATGCCACGAATCGTAAAATCAGGATTAATCCAAATGAGCCTTGCTTTAACCGAAGGCGAGGGAAGTATCGAAGAGATAAAAGAAGCCATGTTTCAAAAACACATTCCTTATATTGAGGAGGCCGGTAAATTAGGAGTGCAGATATTATGTCTGCAAGAAATATTTAATACACCATATTTCTGTCCTGATCAGGATAGTAAATGGTATAAATCAGCCGAGTCTGTGCCTGGGCCGACTGTCGAACGCATGCAAGAGTATGCACGCAAATATGACATGGCAATTGTTGTGCCTGTTTATGAAAAAGAAATGCCGGGTTTTTTGTATAATACTGCGGCAGTTATTGATGCCGGAGGGAAATACCTTGGGAAATACAGGAAAAATCACATCCCTCATACCTCGGGTTTTTGGGAAAAATTCTTTTTCAGGCCCGGAAACCTCGGTTATCCGGTTTTTGAAACCAAATATGGAAAAGTAGGTGTTTACATTTGCTATGATCGCCATTTTCCGGATGGAGCACGGATTCTCGGACTCAATGGTGCCGAGATCGTTTTTAATCCATCTGCAACAGTAGCAGGGCTATCGCAATATTTATGGAAACTTGAACAACCCGCACATGCTGTAGCAAATGGTTATTTCATGGGTTGTATTAATAGAGTTGGTAGCGAAAAACCATGGAATCTCGGAAAATTTTACGGCACCTCCTATTTTGTTGATCCGAGAGGGCAAATTATTGCGGAAGCCTCAGAAGAAAAAGATGAACTTCTAATAGCAGACTTCGACCTCGAAATGATTGATGAAGTTAGATCAACCTGGCAATTTTTCAGGGACAGAAG
>CAZBSL010000134.1:2984-4724 GCA_964494265.1 uncultured Bacteroidales bacterium | reverse complement strand
TCATTCCTGCGAACTGTTAAAATCAATAAGGGATATGAAGCCCTTGTAAACAAGAATGTAGCTATTATCGGTGGTGGAAGTGTCGCCATCGACTCAGCTGTTTCGGCAAAAGCCTGTGGTGCGAAAAAAGTATATCTGATCTCACTCGAACACCTTGATGAATTACCAGCTGATAAAGAAGAAATAGAACTGGCTCGCAAATTGAATATCATTTTTAAGTCGGGTTCACAACTTACAGATGTTGTGTCGGACATGGGCCAAATTGTTCAAATCAAAGGAAAAGAAATTGAATGGATTGAACCGGGGGAATTTATTCCAGAAAATGCCATGCAAATCAAGGGAACAGAATTCAGCCTTAATATAGATTTTGTAGTTCAGGCCATTGGTACCAAACCCGGAAAAGAAATCCGGAGATTTGCAGGCAGCCTGAAAACCTTTGGCAAGGGAATAATTGCTGTGAACGAAAATTTTGAAACAAATATCCCCGGCATATTTGCAGGCGGTGATATTTCAAATGGAGGTTCCACAGTTGTTCAAGCTGTTGCAGATGGCAAGAAAGCAGCAGAAAATATTGATATTTATCTCGATAGAGACGCACGGCCGTGCGTCTCAACCGTACGTCCTTAAAGAATGAAACAATTTTCTATTTAATAAAAAAAAGAAAAAAATGACAAAAAAAGCAGATTTAAGTATAAGTTTTTGCGGGGTAAAATTCGAAAATCCATTTTGCCTTTCCTCCTCACCGGTGGGTAATCATTTTGAAATGTGTTCTCGAGCATATGATGCCGGTTGGGGTGGAATTGTTTATAAAACACTCGGGCTGGAAAAAAGTTTTAAAGTTGTCATGCCATCTCCCCGATTAAGTGTCTATAATTATGGAGATAAAAGATTTGTGGGCCTTCAGAATGCCGAACAAATCACCGACAGGCCGATAAAAGATAACATCAGCGACATTGCTCTTCTTAAGAAAAACTATCCTGATAAAGTATTAATTTCAAGCATTATGGGATATGTTGATGAAGATTGGGGTGAGTTGGCAAAAATGTCTGAAGATGCCGGAGCAGATTTGCTGGAGCTTAATTTTTCCTGCCCCCAAATGGCTCATAAGTCGGCAGGACACAGAGTAGGACAGGATTTTCATGCAGTAGCGGCATTTACGGAAGTAGTAAAAAAGAGCAGTAAATTACCCGTAATAGCTAAGATGACCCCGAATATTACCGACATGATTCCTGTTGCACTTGCGGCAAAAGAAGGAGGTGTAGATGCTATTTCTGCTATCAATACCATCAAAGCTATCACCGACATTGATATAAATAATTTCACTCCCCTACCAAATATTCACGGGCATTCAGCCGCTACAGGATTTTCCGGGCCATCTGTAAAGCCTGTTGCTATGCGATTTGTTTCGGATCTTTGCAATTCTAAAGAGTTAAATTTACCTGTTTCGGCAATAGGCGGAATAGAGACCTGGATTGATGCTTTACATTTTCTGTTATTAGGTGCTACAAACCTTCAGGTTACGACAGGTGTTTTGAGATATGGTTACCGCATTGTTGAAGATATGATTGAAGGAATGAGTGATTTTATGATCGAAAGAAATATTACTTCACTTAATGAAATAATAGGCAAAGCTGCCGAAAAAATTGTCGATCCATCAGAATTCACAACACGCTACCAAGTTGTTTCGGTTATTGACGAAGAAAAATGTATAGGTTGCGGACAATGTTACATTTCATGCCG
>CAZBSL010000134.1:0-2884 GCA_964494265.1 uncultured Bacteroidales bacterium | reverse complement strand
AACTCCTTCGATTCAAATTAACTATCGCCCCAATCATAATAATTGCTGCAAGCCATTGCACCGGCGATAATTTATTATCATTAATAAAATAATCGAAAAATATAGCCGAAATTGGAAAGAACAATTCACAAATTGTAGCAAGTATCGCCCTGATTTTTGTCAGGCCGTAGTAGAATAAAAATATTGCCCCCGAGCCTGTTGTAAAGGCAATTATTAAAAAAATTATCCAATTTAATGAAGTTGTTTTTGTGAATTCTCCAAATTTTGAGAAAACTAAAATATACAAAAACAAAATAAGTGTCGTAAAACCATAACGATAGAAAGTAGCCGTATGAAACGAATACTTTTGGAGTATTTTTTTGCTAAACACCGTTGAACTGCCAAAAGAAAATGCGGCAAGTAAAGCTAATGATGCTGCATACACAGTATTATCTCCAGCTTGAAAATCGGGTAAATGAAAACCAAATGTTAAAAAATATCCGGAAATTATAGCAATTGCAGCCCAAAGCAAATAATTTTTTCTAAGTTTCTCTTTTAGAATTATTGCTGCCAGGGCAATTGCAAAAACAGGTTGAAGTTTTTGCAACAGTACAATGATTGTCAGATGTTTGAAATTCACTAAAAATATTGCCTTAACAATGGCGAGTGTACCCACAGCACCACCCAGCAAAGCAATTAGTAGTAATATAAAAATGTCGGAACTTGAAAAAGTTTTTAAATGCCTGTATTCTTTAAAAAGAAAAACATTCATCAGAATGAAAGGAATAAGATGAAGAATAAAAACAACATAAGATACATCTAAATTATAAAGGCGGGGAGTGAGCACGACTCCGTCCAATCCCCATAAAATAGCCGATACACTTACTGCAACCGCACCTATTATGCTTTGTTTTTTATTACTCATCTGATTTTATCAATAACTTTAACTTTAGTCATTTCAAATACTTTAGGCACTCCAAGTACTTTAGGCACTCTAAGTACTTTTATTAATCTAACTTTAAAACCGCAAGAAATGCTTGTTGGGGTACTTCAACATTTCCTACCTGTCGCATTCGTTTTTTACCCTTTTTCTGTTTCTCCAAAAGTTTTCTTTTTCGAGTAATATCGCCACCATAACATTTGGCAGTAACATCTTTACGAACGGCTTTTATAGTTTCGCGGGCAATTATTTTTGTACCTATTGCGGCCTGAATTGCAATATCAAATTGCTGGCGAGGGATTAACTCTTTTAACTTAACACACATACGCCGCCCGAAATCATAAGCATTGTCGCGGTGAATAAGAGTTGACAAAGCATCAACCGATTCACCATTTAATAAAATATCTAATTTAACGAGATCGGCTTTTTTATAATCCGATTGATGATAATCAAAAGAAGCATAGCCTTTTGAAATACTTTTTAATTTATCGTAAAAATCAAAAACTATTTCACCGAGAGGCATTTCGAAAGTTACTTCTACCCTATCGCTTGTGAGGTAAACCTGATTTTTTAAAGCACCTCGTTTATCAATACACAATTTCATAACCTGTCCGATATAAGCTGATTTTGAAATGATTTGTGCAACAATATAGGGTTCTTCAATATGACGAATATATTTTTGATCGGGCAGGCCGGACGGATTATGAACCTCAGTTATTTCATCTTTATTTGAAACAACTTTATAAGAAACGTTTGGAACAGTTGTTATTACATTCATGTTGAATTCACGTTCAAGACGTTCCTGTATGATTTCCATATGTAAAAGTCCAAGAAAACCACACCTGAAACCAAACCCTAAAGCAGCAGACGACTCAGGGATAAAAGTCAGAGATGCATCGTTAAGTTGCAATTTCTCAATTGAATTTCTCAGTTCTTCATATTCATCTGTATCAACCGGATAAATACCGGCAAAAAGCATAGGTTTTACATCTTCAAAACCCTCAATAATATTTTTGCAAGGACGATTAACATGAGTTATCGTATCTCCGACTTTAACCTCTTTAGAAGCTTTAATACCTGAAATAATATAACCTACATCGCCTGTTTTTAACATTTTGTGAGGCTCTCTGTCTAATTTCAAAACACCTATTTCGTCAGCATGATATTCTTTCTCGCTATTTACAAATTTAACAAAATCACCTTTCTTAATTTCTCCATGAAAAATTCTAAAATATGCTATAATTCCCCTATAAGAATTAAAAACCGAATCAAAGATTAGCGCTTGTAATGGAGCATTTTGATCTCCAACCGGATGAGGAACCACATCAATGATCGTATCAAGAATTTTTTCTATTCCGTATCCGGTTTTACCGCTTGCTTCAATAATTTCGTCTCTATCGCAACCAATTAAATCAACAATTTGATCTTTAACATCCTCGGGCATTGCATTTTCGAGATCCATTTTATTAAGTATAGGAATAATTTCCAAATCATTATCAATAGCCTGATATAGGTTTGAAATTGTTTGAGCTTGTATTCCCTGAGAGGCATCTACCACTAATAAAGCGCCTTCACAAGCGGCAATCGACCTTGAAACCTCATATGAAAAATCAACATGGCCGGGTGTATCAATTAAATTAAAAATATAAATTTCATCATTGTGTTTATATTCCATTTGAATTGCATGGCTCTTTATTGTAATTCCTCTTTCACGTTCCAAATCCATATCATCCAAAACTTGATTTTGCAGATCCTTGGCCGAAACTGTTCCCGTAAACTCTAATAATCTATCAGCTAAAGTACTTTTTCCGTGATCAATATGAGCTATTATACAAAAATTTCTTATTTTTTTCATTGTGTGCAAAAATAGTATAAAAACTTGAATGGTTAAATATTGTATTGCTCTTTTGATCGGTTTTTCAATCTTTTTCTTAATAATTCATTTTCAATCAAAATTTGTTTAAC
>CAZBSL010000133.1:0-8297 GCA_964494265.1 uncultured Bacteroidales bacterium | reverse complement strand
AATAAACGAAAAATGCCCGGAATTTAAAACCAGAATAACTATTCTCGGACATATTCAACGTGGGGGCTCCCCTTCGTGTCTTGACAGAGTATTGGCAAGCACACTTGGTTATCATGCAGTAAAAGCTTTACTAAAAGGACAACACGGAGTTATGGCCGGAAGATTAAATAATAAAGTAGTTTTTACTCCTTTCGAAAAAGCCATCAAACTTCATCAGGAAATTAACAAACCCTTACTTGAAATGGCAAGGGTTTTATCTTTATAAATATTTTCCTATTTGGTGTTTTTCTATGAATTAGAAATACTTTTATGTTTGGAAATTGAATACCCCGAACAAAAGTTTTAGATTTAAATATTTTTCTTCAATCCGATTTCTTTCAGCCCTTGTTTGAAAACAATATCAACCGGTATATTTGCTGCTTTTAATCTGTCGAGGTCAGATTGTAATTGAGACATAATAACACCATCTTTTTTCACCCAATTATAAGCTGTCTTATAATCGCCATCGCCTTGAATATAAAGAATTTTTTGCATTAAGCTATTCATAGCATCTTTCATTTTATCGAAATTGACGGTGTAAGTTCCGTTTTCATTTCTTTTGAAAGCTTCTTTTTCTTCAAAATAATTGAAACGCATCATATTCGCTTTGCCATGTGAACTGGCTGCTCCAAAACGGCTTGAACGGAAAATCCCTGCAAAGAAAGTAACAAAGTTATCCATAACTTCGCCTTGAGTTAATTCACCTGCTTCATATAATTTAGTAACTAAATATAGACCCATTATGTCAGCTTTTCCTTCTTCGATAGCCGAATATTGTTCTTTAAGGGCTCCACGAACAGTTCCTTTTCCGTCGAGTGTGTTTTTAATACCCATGGCATGGCCAACTTCATGAAACATAGTATTTTCAAAAAATGCATTAAAAGTGATATATTTTCTTTGTGAAGTATCAATTAGTATGTCCGAAATTGGTGTAAGTATTTTATCGAATTTTGCTTTCATGGCATTTTTTAATTGCAATTTTCGCGAACCTATTTTCAGATGCACTTCTTCGTCGTTCGGCAAATTAATAGCAATTGTTTTACTGCCTGCATTGCAATCGCCTGCGTAATATATTACATCATAGGCATTCATATCAGCCTTTGAGCCGGGAACTTCTTTTTTATAATCATCTTCAATAGGTAATCCTGCTTGTAAATCGGGGAGAAGTGCAGAAAATTTTTCAAGTTTTTTACTCCATTCAATATCTTTAAGAAGAATAAATGATTCGTTTGCTGCCTTATAACCAAAAAGTGCATCCTCATAGTTTTCAATTGGCCCGACAACAAAATCAATATTTGAGGTTCTCATATCCATCCATGCAAAATCGCTTTCCTGATATTTATCGCTTAGCAAAGCTTCAGCACGTAAATTCAAATAGTTTTTCAATCCTTCGTCTTCGGCCAAAAGAGCAGCTTCTTTCATTATCTCAGCAGCTCGCTGTACTTCCGTAGCGTAGGCTTCGTGATACCAAACAACTTTTAGTGAATCATTATCTTTTCGCCTTATCAAAGTATATAGGCTTGTTTTATCAGGATTATCAAAAGCTTCAAACTCCTCTTTTGTCATATCGACGGGATAAAAATTTGCACCCGGAGGCTTCACACCAATTCCTGAAATAAATGGTTTATTATTATTTAACCTGTCCCATGGGCCATAGTTTATAATTGCAAATTCTTTAGTAGTTTTATCGGAAATGCGTTTCAAAAAGTTCTGTTCATTTCCAATTGCCTGTTGCCAGAAAATATCGTTCATTATTTCAGCTACCTCAAATAACAATGGCAACATTTGTTTTTCTTTTTCCGAAAGATGGCTAATATCGGCATTTAATGCAAATGGAGCATAGATTTCCAACCTTGCTTTTACGGTTGCTTCAGAAACAGCGGATAATGGCATACCCTGGGGGATAATTCCTGTTCTTTTTTCTTCTCGTTGTTCTTCTGTTGTGCTACAGCCTGAAAATAACACAATAATCGCCAAAACAATAATTGACGAACCTACTTTTTTTATCATAGCAATATTTTTTAAAGATTTAATATTTAGTGTACAAAAATAGTTAAAGTTTTTGAATTTGTGATTTTTTATTGAAAAGCAGTACAAAATTTCCAAATTACAAAGGCCAACTTTGTGTTGATTTCCCAAAATAAAAAAAATCCGCACAACTAAATCCTTAGTTATACGGATCAAAAAAATACCTTATAATTTCCTCAAATGAAGAAAATTCTATACGGTTTTATTTTTCTATTGTTTGTTCTTTCTTTTTTGGAAGCGAAAATTTAATCGGCATATTTACTTGCACCCTGACAGCTTGGCCTCTTTGTGTTCCCGGTTCCCAATTCGGCATGAGTCTGATAACCCTGATAGCTTCTTCGTCGCAACCACCACCTATTCCACGTAATACTTGAATATTGGTAACTGAGCCGTTAGGTTCAACAACAAAAGTAATATATACTTTTCCCTGAATACCTTGTTCTTTTGCTTTCTTAGGATATTTCATGTTCTCGGCAAAGAATTCTTGCCTCGCAGGTTCTCCTCCGGGGTATTTGGGTGGATTTTCAACAACCATAAATACTTCCTCTTGGTTCTTATCTTTTTCTTTTTCAGAAACTTTAACAAGGTGAGGTTTTTTCTTTATTTCTTGTTTAACTTCTTTCTGCTTTGAATTTTTGCTTTGTCCCGTTACCGATTTACTTGCAGTTACCGAAAATGCAAAAATTAGCATCAATGTAAGCGGCAACACAAACAACAGTTTTAACTTGGCCCTGTGAGCCGATTTTGATTTTGTCATCATAATGAATCTTTTTTTAATTAATGAATGATTGAAATTATTTGTTATCTCATTTAGCCTCATGCCTGTTATTAGAGCAAACAAAAGGTTTTGATAATTTACTCTACTATAACCCTGACTCAGAACTCCATCGTCAGCGAGGTATTCGTGTACTTCCTTTATCGAATGTTTGCAAAACCAAACAAATGGATTGAACCATTGAAAAATACAAAGTACTTCTAAAAAAATAACGTCAATTGTATGCTTTTGGCGAATATGTATGTTCTCGTGAGCAATGATTTTATCCAATTTTTCATCTGATATGTTTTCATTATTAATAAAAACAATATTGAAAAAAGAAAAAGTTGAATATTTTTTCGTAATATAAACCACTTTAACTCCTTTGTAATAATTAATTCCAAATCTATTGATAAAATTGAATATTTGAAAAATCTGAAAAACAAAGCGAATTAAAAAAACAATTACACCGGTAAAATAAACAATTGCAATAGAATTTATTGTTGAAATCGAATTATTTATCGTCTCGCTAATGTTTTGGCCGGAAAAAGGAACACTCTCTAACATTACCGAATAAATTGGAGCTGCTTGTGTGGTATCGAATGAAATCTTAAAAAGTGGTATTAATACGGATAGCAAAACAGAGCTAATTAAGTAAATGCGATTTAACGCGAAAAAAGTTTCTTTTCGAAACAAAAGCCAATATAATGAATATAAGCAGCCGAGACAAATCAAACTTTGAATCATGTATTCGAAATAATTAGTCATTTTTTGTTGATTTTTGTTTTTCTATCTCATTTTCCATCATTTTTTTAATTTCTTCGAGATCGTTAAGACTGAGGTTTTCTTCTTTAGCAAAAAATGAAGCCATAGCCGGATAAGAGTTTTCAAAGTAATTGTTTATGAAACTCTTAAAATAGGTTCTTGTATATTCTTTTTTTGAAATTAAGGGGTAATATTGATGGGTTTTTCCAAAAGCAATATAGCTGACAAATTTCTTTTTTTCCAATATCCTGACTATTGTTGATATTGTATTATAGGCGGGTTTAGGTTTGGGGAATTTTTCTAAAATATCGTGCACAAAACCCTTTCCCAGTTTCCAAAGAATTTGCATAATTTGTTCTTCTGCTTTTGTTAATTCTTTCATATTTTATTTTTTCGACAAAGTAACAACTAATTTATTAGTTATACAACTACTATTTTAGTTATTTATTGTGATTGTTTCGCTGTTTTGATTCGCTAAACTAAAACTTATCTGATTAATTGACGTTTACGAGTAAAAAGAAATAAAAATTAATTTGTAAAAAAATCAAGAATATTTCCTAATTGATTACTTGGGGCAGCAAAAAACTCTGTATATTTGCATTGAGTGCAAGTAATACTTGAAAATTTTCTGTTTTGAATATTAAAAAGTTTAGTTACAAAACTACCGGTTGCACGCATTTCGCCTGTTTCGAAGTATTTGTTTCCGCATTTAGGGCATTTGTATTTTGTTCGATCCATTTTTTTATTATTTAATCCATGATTTTTTTTGACTACTAAAATACTAATAAATCTATAACTCATGAGTATTTATATTAAGAAATGAATTTTGTAAATAAATGTAATATGGATAATGGCATTCGATAATTCCCCTCTACATTTATGCTCTTATTTCCATTTTACATTTAATAAAATCAGAGAATTGGAATTGATTTCTAATTTCAGGAACTTTAATAAAATAGAAGCTAGTTAAAATTATTTTTGTTTCTTTACAATTTTAAACAAGTACAAATATGAGTATATTTTATCAAAAACTTGCTGAACAACTTGATAAAATACCAAATGGTTTCCCGAAAACTAAAAGCGGTGTTGAATTAAAAATTCTGAAAAAACTTTTCAGCCCTGAAGAAGCAAAACTTGCTTCTTCTTTAAGTCTTGAATTACAAACCATAAAAACTATTTCTGAAAATAATAATGCTGTTGAAGCTGAAGTAAAAATTCTATTAATCGGGATGGTAAAAAAAGGTTTAATTGAATTGAAAAAAGAAGAAGGCAAAGGACTTGTGTTTTGTCTGATTCCCTTTGTTGTAGGATTTTACGAACGCCAGAATGCAAAAATTGATAAAGAATTTGCAAAACTTTTTGAAGACTATTATAATGAAGCTTTTCATAAAGTAATGATGGTTGATCCCTCAGTACACAGAATTATCCCGGTTGAAAAAAGCATTCCTGTTAATATTGATGTGATGCCTTACGAAAAAGCTTCAACATATCTTGATAATGCAAAGTCATGGGGAGTTCTGAATTGTATTTGCCGTGTACAAAAAAAATTAATCGGACAGGCTTGCAAGCATACTCTCGAAAATTGTATTGTATTTTCGGATAAAGAGAATGCTTTTAATCGTACAGATGATATCAAGGCAATCTCAAAACAAGAAGCCCTGAAAATTCTGGCTGAGTCTGATAAAGAAGGCTTAGTACATTCCACAAATAATGCTCAAAAAGATGTAAGCTATATTTGTAATTGTTGTAGCTGTTCATGTGGCGTGCTTCAGGGAATTGCAAAATATGGAAGTTTGAATTCGGTTGCCCGTTCCGATTTTTATGCCATCGTTGATGAAGTATTATGTAATGCTTGCGAAATATGTGTTGATAGATGTCAGTTCAATGCTTTAGAAATCCTTGATGATGTTTGTTCGATTAATACAAGTTTTTGTTTTGGATGTGGTCTTTGTGTTACGACTTGCACTTCAGGAGCACTTTCGCTTCAAAAAAAGAATTCTGAAGAAATAACACCTCCACCCTTATCTGAAAATGAATGGAGAGAAAAAAGAGAAAAATCAATGAAAAAGTTTTATAGATAATATCCTGAAAACAAAATCCAAAACCTATAATATTTCTTACATAGCTATCCTCTTAATCAAATATATGAGTGGATTTTAATTCTACTTAAACTTGAAATTACTCAAAAAAAAAGAGGGCTTGCACCCTCTTAATTTTTAATATTTTACTAAGCTTTAATTTATAGTAATCTTTTGAGTTTCTGTTCCATTAATAGTTTCAATCCTAATCAAATAAATACCTGCTTCGAGATTACTTGAATTTATTTGATTGCCATTTCCGCTAAAAACCTTTTGTCCAACGTAATTGAAAATTGAAACATTTTGAATTTCGTTGGCCGAAGAAATATTAATTACTTCAGTAGCCGGATTAGGATAAATTAGAATTTCATTTATTGAAACTGAAGAGCCTTTAATTAAATTGGCAATGCTGTATTTTCCGTCTTCTGTTGGAAAAACTATTTCAGTATATGCTTCATATTCTGTCTCAAAAGTGAAATCTGCTTCGATGATTTTAGTTGAGTTTGAATTCCAGACTTTCATACTAATTTCATTGCCTTCTTTGTATCCTTCTCCTGAAGTTAAAGTACTGAAAACAGGAATTGAATTTTCAAGTGCATTTTCCGATATTATTTTACTTGCTCCTACAATTTTATTATTATCGAAAACAGCAACTTCGTCACCTATTTCCAAACCTTCAACATAAATTGTGAAAACCGGGTCGGCAGCATTTCCGCCTTCGAAAGTGAAGTTAGTTGTTGTTTTTGGTGATTGTGAAGAAAGGATTGATTTAACGGGAATACTATAAATTAACTCATCATCGGCAAACATTTTTATTAAATAACCTTCGCCAGGATTTGCATTTCCTATTCCGTTAACCCAGTTTGGACCGATTTTTCTTAGCATTTCTCCATTGGAATTTCTGATATAATCCAGATTATCTCCTAATATTCCAATAAAAGCTTCTATGGCATCAATTGCTTCTTCGGGTAAGTAACTTACAAACTGGTAACCTGATGTTAATGTTATTGGTGATAAGGGATCCATTTGTTCTCCGGTGATTTCAAAAGTTTCGGCTCCGAACATTTTAAATAAATATCCTTCTGTCGAAATCCAGTCGCCTATTCCGTTTACCCAGTTCGGGCCGATTTTTCTTAAAACTGTTCCGTTTGAATTTCTGACAAAATCAAGGTTTGCGGTCAGAATGTCTTGTAAAACAATTAGCATATCGGGATTTTCAATTTCTACTCTTGATGAAATAAATTGATATCCTGTATTTAAAGGAATGGTTTGTGTAATTTCTGCTTGTGGTGTTAATCCAAAGAATTCTAAGTATTTTAACATTAATTCTTCTTTTGTTGATTCGGTATCGTCTAATCCGCCAAATTCGAATGAAGCGCCAATTGTTTTGTAATCGCCTGCATCGTATGCTACTCCGCAACCATAATTGGGTGATTGGTTTTCGAAGATATCTATTGCAGGTGAGATTGCAGCAATATGATCTATCCAGCTATTATCGCCGGAATAACTGAAACTCATATCTTCGGTAAATGTTCCGCTTTGTCCGTTTATTGTTCCGAGGTCGCTTGAACCATCGGCTTGTCCGTTTATATTAAACATTGAATGAACTGCGGTTTGTGTGTCATAATACCAGGTATCGCCACCTTCCATATAAAGTGCTCCTCCGTTATCAAGATAATTGGCAAGGGTTTGTCCTTCGGATGAGGATAAAGTATGATTATCTGAATAAATACCGAGGCAAACAAAAACGCTTGTATAAATATTAACATCGGCGGGGATACTTGTCATAAGATCAGATGAAAGTCCGGCTGCTGTAATTGCATTTTGAATAGCAGGAGCTGAATTATGATTTCCGTCGAAATCGACAATGAGAACAGGTTTTTGTCCTACACAGAAATTCATTGTAAAATTATTTGTGTAAGAACCTGCATTTGCTGAAGCATTGAGAATAATCTCAGTCATTTCCCCGATAGGAATAGATGTGCTTGCAGTTACCGTAAAGGTACCATTAGCTGTTTCATATTGTCCGAGGTTTCCGAAGTTTGCTGATTGAGTTATAATAGTGTATTCGGTTGGATCGACTTCTATTTCACCTAAAACGTCCTGGGCTATTTCATCACCGTTGTTACGAATTGTTGCAATAATATCAACTGTTTCGCCGGGATCAATTTTTCCGTTTCCGTTTCCGGCTGCATCATCTACATAATAGTCCATTAATGAAAGGTAAACTCCGGGGATTTGTTCTAAAGCTGCAACGGCATCTAAATCGAAACCGGCATTATCACCGCTTGAAGAACCATCGCCGTCATCTTTTATTTTAAAGAATTGTGCCTGGAAAATTCCACCGTTAACTAAATCGAATTCCGAACTTCCTTCGCCATCGCCTAATTCGTGCCAGGGGCCGTCCATTGTTTCTGATGCAAAGCAAGTGAAACCTTCGGGAGAGGTGTCGCCTTCAAAAACTATAATATCATTTCCCGGGCCGTCAATAATAGGGAATTGCATATCAATAACTATCCAACCATTTTTACCGATTGAATAATTGATATTATCGGGAGCACCTATAATGCCGGGGGTATTGCCTTCGTCATCGTGATTATTATCGGGAATTTGAGATGAAGAAATTCTATAAA
>CAZBSL010000132.1:0-8326 GCA_964494265.1 uncultured Bacteroidales bacterium | reverse complement strand
TTGTATTTCCCGAAAGGCGAAAATATTATTGCTTTAAAAATGCTTGACGATATAAAAATTGATGGAAAGAAAATTAGTTTTTCCATTATATTCCCAAAAATGGATGATAAAGCAATTCCTGTTGTTGTAAAAGCATGCGAAGATGCTATTATATCAAACTTAGGTAAGGATGTTGAAATCAAAGGAAATGTTCACGTGAAAGCTGAAAATAAGAATTCATCTTTATCAGGTGTTAAAAACATTTTAGCGATTGCATCCGGCAAAGGTGGGGTAGGAAAATCAACTGTTGCCGCTAATTTAGCCATTGCACTTTCTAAAAAAGGATTAAAAGTCGGATTGATTGATGCTGATATTTATGGCCCGTCAATTCCTATTATGTTTGGGTTGGAAAACGAAAGGCCTCATGTTAAAGAAGAAAACGGAAAGCATGTTGTAGTTCCTATTGAAAAATATGGCATAAAATTACTCTCAATCGGTTTCTTTGTCGATTCGCATCAGGCATTAATTTGGCGCGGCCCCATGGCTTCAAATGCCTTAAATCAATTATTCAACGACGCTGACTGGGGTGAACTTGATTTCTTGATCGTCGATTTGCCACCTGGAACAGGCGATATTCATTTAACCCTTGCTCAAAATTACCCTGTAAGCGGAGCAATAATTGTAAGCACACCGCAACAGGTTGCTATTTCAGATGTTAGAAAGGCAACAAGTATGTTCCAGCAAGATAAAATCAATGTTCCTATTCTCGGATTGATTGAAAATATGGCCTATTTTACACCAACCGAATTACCTGACAATAAATATTATATTTTCGGTAAAAACGGTTGTAAGAAATTCACTGATGAGTTGAAGATTCCTTTTTTAGGACAGATACCTTTGGTACAAAGTATTTCGGAATCGGGTGACAAAGGCAAGCCAATTTCTTTAGATGAAAATAATCCGAGTTCAAAAGCTTTTATTGAAATTGCTGAAAATATTATTAAATAATTGTACCAAAATAGAAAATGAATTTTTTTACACACTTTTAAAAGAGAAAACCATGGAAAATAAGAAAGAAATGGAAACCAAAGTACAAAACGTAATTGAACAAATACGCCCTTATCTGCAACAAGACGGAGGCGATATACGCTTTGTTGAAATTACGGATGATTATATTGTAAATGTTGAATTGCAGGGAGCCTGCGGTTCATGCCCATACAGCACAATGACTTTGAAAAACGGAGTTGAAACTGCTGTAATCAAAGCAATTCCTCAAATAAAATCGGTAGAAGCTATTAATATATAGCTTCAGATTGTATAGGTTTTTTTTATTTGCGTATTAGCGGCTATGATTTTTTATGTCGCTAATACGCAAATTTTTATTAATATGATAATAAGACAGTTGATCCAAACACAATTATTTTAATATAATAAAATCTTTCATCAAATTTGCTGTCAAGCATGAATGAATCGGCAAAACACCAATCAAATCACCAATTTTGATTTCATCGATAAATTCAGGAGTAGCTTTTATAATTCCATGCTCTTGCGATAAAGAGTTTAGATAAATATTTTCAATAGGTCTTCCCCACGAAGTTTTATCGAACTTAACAATTTCGCCAAAAAGTTTACTTCCATCAGGCAAAAGAATAAACTCTTTCGACAAATGAACACCTCCTCCATAGATCACAATTTCGTTTCTTGATTTATATTTTGCAACTACCGGACAAGCGAGTGCAACTGCAATGTCTTCGTAATCACATGAACCAAGGTGTTTCTGCATAACATCATAAAAAGTAAAATTGCCGGGCCTGATTTCGTCAATTCCCGAAAAGTCATCGACAATGCTGCACGAAGGCGTGTCGCCAACAGAAATATCAAAATCACCGAGTTTTGAAAAATATTTTTTCAAAGCTATCATTTTATTTTTTGCTTCAGAAAATATGGTTTGAATTTCATTTTTTGAATTTGCATGATAAGTATGCCCCGAATGAGTTAAAAAACCTTTAAATAATAGTCCGTTACATTTTTCGATTTCTTTTATTAGATTTTCGATTTCTTCAATATTGCCTGCCTCAATTCCAACTCTTCCGTATCCGGTATCAATTTTAATATATACTCCAATTCTGTTTTCGTTTTTTTGTTTTAACATCCTTAAAGTTTCAAGGCTGTCAATCAATATATTTAGGCTAATTTCTTTTGATAGTTCATTTATCTCATCCATTTCTAAAACATTCAACGGAAAAGCAATTGTGATATCTTTCCAGCTATTGCCGGCAAAATATTTGGCCATTTCAACCGACGAAACGCTTATTGAACTGACACCAATTTCCTTAAACCAGCTACCGACAATTGCAGATTGATGTGTTTTGAAGTGTGGCCTGAATTTTATATTATTTCTATCAGCTTTCGTTTTCATTCGGCTAATATTCCTGATACATTTTTGTTTGTCAACGATCAGGCTCGGGCGTTTAATTTTATTTTGTTCCAAATTATTGTTTTATTTCTTATTAAATATTTTTTCGGCCAATGCATTAATATGCGAGTCATCAGTACCACAACAGCCGCCTAATATTTTTATTCCGAATTTTTTATGAATTGCAAACATTAAATTGGCAAAGTCTTTAGGCTGAGTAGTGTCGAGGAAATTTAGATTATCAAGTTCGGCAGGACTTTTTGATGATGAGTTCGCCTGAAAACCTAAAATCCTATTCATAATACCTGGAAAAAGTTTAACTGCCTTACTTATGGCCTTATCAAAAATCAGAGGATGAACACAATTAACCATATAAAAAAGTGGTTTCGGGTCAACTTCCGAATCAATTGTTTTGATAGCTGTGTGAATTGCTGTGCCATCAAGTAAACTTGCATCAGGTTTTATTACAAAACTCAAAACATATGGAATATTGAATTTTGAAATTGCAGTAGCCATTCCAATTGCCTCTGATAATGCTGGTAAAGTAGCTGCTTTTATAAAATCACAATTACTTTCGGCTAAATACCCTGCTTGTACCCGATGAAATATTGCAGCTTCATGTTTCGAAAGTGCTTCTCCGGGATCATAAGCATTTCCTTTACATGCCATCATTCCGCCAATGAAAATTGATTTAGAAAAACCTGAATATGAATTACGGATTTGGTTTAAAAAACTAATACAATCTTTATTTATTTCACTTCTTTTATTTTTAAAAGCCGATTTTTCAATTCTTTCAGGATTAGCTCTCCATGTTGGGGCCAAACTTAATACCGGACAATTATATTTTTTCCCCACATCAATATATCCCGAATAAATTTTTCTTAGTATTTCTCTCCCTTTTCTATCATAAACCATTGCTGAATGAGCAATTTGAGGATCTATTTGTACATTTTCAGTCCTTTTTATCCTTTCAATCATACCTCCTTCGGTAAGAATAATTTCTGAAGTTGAAAGGATTTTTTTAAAACTCATTTTTCTAAACTGCTATCATTTCGATTTTATTTCAACAGCAAAACTACAAATTAATTAGCCAGATTGTTTAATACATTTCTTCAATCTAAATTGTTTTGTAATTCACATTAAAATTCACTTTTTATTGTGATCCAACCTTGAAATGAATTCCATTTTTCTTTTTCTTTTTTAAATCAATAATTTTTAATTTTTTTTTTATTGCAATAATAATATTATGTAAATTTACATCAAAAACTCATTAATTAATTGTTAAATTATTAAAAAACCCCTTACTATGAAAATTTTTTACACAATCGGGTTAATAATTTTAGCCCTGATAATTACTCAAACGGCATTTTCTCAAACGGAAAACGCAAAAAGCCCTACTGACAATGAACAGCAAATAGACCTTTCGGAAGGTTATAGTTTTATTTCATCGCGTATCATTGCAGAAAACCCTGACATGCAAAACATTTTGCTGAATAATCTTGTTAATCTTGAATTCGTTAGAAATTCACAAGGATTTATGCTACAAAAAATCGGCCCTGTTTGGGTAAATAATATTGGCGATTGGGTAAATACCGAGGGGTATTTATTTAAAATGAGTTCGGCAGATGAATTAATACTGAGCGGAGATATAATTGATCAACAAACACCAATTGAACTCTCAACAGGTTATAAGTTAATAGGATATTTACCCTACGAATCTTTCAATGCAAAGGATGTTTTTGAGGATGTTTTAAATAATCTTGTGTTTGTTCGCAATACTGCCGGTTTTATGCTTCAAAAAATTGGCCCTGTATGGGTTAATAATATTGGCGATATGCAGCCCGGCGAAGGATATCTTGTTAAAATGCTGACTGATGATATTCTTATTTATCCGGGACCTACATCATTTACATGTGGCAATCCATTTACCGACCAACGTGATGGACAAGCTTACAACACCGTACAAATTGGTGATCAATGCTGGATGGCTGAAAACCTGAATATTGGCTATATGATAAATGGCATTGAAGAAATGACAGACAATGGTGTAATTGAAAAATATTGCTATGATGACAATCCTGCAAATTGTGATGAATACGGTGGATTTTACCAATGGAACGAAATGATACAATATATGTCGGCAACCGGTTTACAAGGTATCTGTCCTGAAGGCTGGCGTATTCCAAGTGATGATGAATGGGAAAATACTTGAAGGTACTGTTGACAGCCAATATCCTGTTGGTGATCCTATTTGGAATAATATGGGATGGCGTGGTTTTGATGCAGGCTTAAACTTGAAATCAACAAATGGCTGGTATAATAATGGAAACGGAACTGATTTATTTGGATTTACTTCCCTTCCTGCCGGTTACCGTGATTACAATGGTAGTTTTAGCGACATAAACAACCGGACTCGTTTTTGGACATCTACTGAACACTTTAGTATTAGCTCCAGAAGTCGGCATTTATTTTATAGCAATGATGAAATTCGTCGTTACTTTAATGATAAAAGCTATGGTTTTTCAGTTCGTTGTTTGCAAGGCGAAACTACACCTGAAAACCAACCCCCTGAACCAGCCTCATCTCCTGATCCTGCTGATGGAGCTGAAGGCCAGTCCATAGGAGTTGATCTTTCGTGGACATGCACCGATCCCGAAGGTGATCCCTTAACTTATGATATTTATTTTGGAACAGAATCCAATCCGTCTCAGGTAGCAATCGGCCTAACAGAAACAAGTTATGATCCGCAAACATTGGAAAACAACACGGAATATTTCTGGAAAATTGTAGCCCACGACGATCATGAAAACACTACTGAAGGCCCTGTTTGGAATTTTACCACAGTTGAAAACTTTCCACCAGAACCACCTTCTACCCCAAATCCTGAGAATGGAGCCGAAAACCAATCTATTGAAATTGAATTGTCGTGGACATGTAACGATCCTGAAGGCGATCCCTTAATTTATGATATTTATTTTGGTATTGAAACCATTCCACCACAGTTAGCCACAGGTCAAGCAGAAACAACTTATGATCTGGGAATATTAGAAACTAACACAGAATATTTTTGGAAAATTGTTGCTCATGATGATCACAGTAATACAACCGAAGGGCCTGTTTGGAGTTTTGTCACAGAAGTAGAAGTTGTACCATGGCAATGTAGTGATCCATTTACTGATTCGCGAGATGGACAAACTTACACAAGTTTACAAATTGGCGGCCAATGCTGGATGGGAGAAAATCTTAATATTGGGGAAATGATAAATGGTTCAATTGATATGACTGACAATAGTATAATTGAAAAATATTGTTATGATAATAATACTGCAAATTGTGATGAATATGGCGGATTATATCAATGGAACGAAATAATGCAATATACAACTACACAGGGAGTACAAGGTATTTGTCCTGCCGACTGGTATATTCCAACGGAGGATGATTGGACAATACTAACTGATTTTCTTGGAGGAGTTGTTATAGCAGGTGGAAAAATGAAAGAAGCCGGTACGGTTCATTGGAATCCACCAAATACGGGAGCAAATAATGAAAGCGGATTCACCGGACTTCCCGGTGGAAACCGCAATCATTATGCTTCTTTCGTCTATTTGGGAGGTTACGGATGCTTCTGGTCTTCCTACGAGGTCAGTGCAGTTCACGCATATATCCGGGGATTAGGCTATGATTATTCTTATACTTACCGAGGAACGTATGATAAGAGTCATGGTTTATCATTACGTTGCATCAAGAGTGATTTTACACCTGTAAACCAGCCCCCTGAACCACCCTCTTCTCCCAATCCCGAAAATGGAAACACAAACCAATCAATTGAAATTGATCTCTCCTGGACATGTACCGACCCCGAAGGTGATCCTTTGACTTATGATGTTTATTTTGGTATAGAAACTACACCCCCTCTTATTACAAGAGGCCACACATCAACATCTAAGTATCTTGGTACTCTTGAATGGGGAACTACTTATTTCTGGAGAATTGTTGCTCATGATAATCAAGGAAATACAACCGAAGGAGTTGTTTGGAGTTTTACAACAATTGAAAACCAACCACCTGAACAACCGGCTTCTCCCAGTCCTGAAGATGGAGCCATAAACCAATCTACAGAAACTGATCTTTCTTGGTCATGCACCGACCCTGAAAGTGATTTTTTGACTTATGATATTTATTTTGGAACGGAATCTCCACCTCAGCAAATAGCAAGCGGCCAAACAGAAACAACTTATGATCCGGGAACCATGGAAAACCTTACACAATATTTCTGGAAAATTATAGCGCATGATTATTATGAAAACACTACAGAAGGAGTTGTTTGGAGTTTTACAACTGAAGAAGGATCAGTTCAATGCGGTGATCCTTTCACCGATCCCCGCGATGGACAAACATATATTACCGTACAAATTGGCGACCAATGCTGGATTGCCGAAAACCTGAATATCGGTGAGATGATAGATGGTGCGGAAGAAATGACTAACAATGGTTTAATTGAAAAATATTGTTATGATAATAATACTTCAAATTGCGAAACTTACGGTGGATTATATCAATGGAACGAAACAATGGAATATACGACAACGCCCGGCGTGCAAGGTATTTGCCCTACCGGTTGGAATATTCCTACCGATGATGAATGGAAAATATTGGAAGGTACTGTTGACAGCCAATATCCTGTTGGCGATCCGATTTGGAATAATACAGGTTGGCGGGGTTATGATGCCGGCAAGAATTTAAAATCTACTTATGGTTGGCAATATGGGGGTAATGGTTCAGGACTGTATGCTTATAATGCTCTTCCGGCCGGTTTACGCGCCCAAAACGCTTGGTTCGGGGGCAAAAACTTCCAGGCCTTCTTTTGGTCGTCGAATGTGTACGATGATGACGAGGTGTATGCATGGAGTAGGCACATCACCACCGGCATTGAGATAAACCGTGACGGACGTGATAAGTATGCCGGCCTTTCGGTTCGCTGTTTGCTTGATGATTCCGCACCTGTTAACAATCCTCCCGAACCACCCGCTAATCCAAATCCTGAGAGTGGAGCAGAAAATCAGTCGGTAGAAACTGATATTTCGTGGACATGCACTGACCCCGAAGGCGATCCTTTGACCTTTGATATTTATTTTGGTACGGAAGCACCTCTTGTGGCTTCAGGCCAAACAGAAACAATATATGATCCGGGAACATTGGATATCAACACAGTATATTATTGGAAAATTGTGGCTCACGATGATCACGAAAATACTACCGAAGGATATGAATGGAGTTTTTCAACCGGAGATTGTGGTAGTCCCTTTACCGATCCCCGTAACGGACAAACATATAATACTGTACAAATTGGCAACCAATGCTGGATGGCTGAAAATCTTAATATCGGCACAATGATAAACGGCAATTTAATCATGACAAATAATGGTGTGATTGAGAAATACTGTTATGATAATAATACAGTAAATTGCGATGAATACGGTGGTTTATACCTATGTGACGAGATGATGGAATATACAACTACACCTGGCACAAAAGGTATCTGCCCTAGTGGTTGGCATTTACCAGAAGATGAAGAATGGACAATATTAACTGACTATCTTGGCGGAACATTTTCTGCAGGTGGCAAAATGAAAGAAACCGGTACATCACATTGGCTTTCACCAAATGCAGGTGCTACTAATGAAAGTGGATTTACCGCTCTTCCAGGCGGTAATCGTGATATAGATTGGGATTTCGGATATCTCACGCTTGCCGGCAGATTTTGGAAGTCAAGTACTGAGTTCAAGAGTGAGTACGTCTTATGCTTGTACTTGGGCTATAATTCACCTTATGTGGAACATTCGTCTGTCTCAAAGTTCGCCTGTAAAGGTTTCTCAGTTCGTTGCTTGCAGGATTAATTGTGCACTGAAGCTTGTTCAGGGTGCAAGG
>CAZBSL010000131.1:0-8354 GCA_964494265.1 uncultured Bacteroidales bacterium | reverse complement strand
GTTAATTAATATTTTGAAGAATATGATAAGCTTTTTTAGTATAAACCAAATTTCATTCGTATCTTAATGATTCTATAGGATCTAGTTTTGAAGCCTTAGTTGCCGGAAGGAAACCGGATAACAAGGCAACAACAAAACATAAGGCTACACCGAGAAAAATCCAAAGCCAGGGAATGATAAAACTGCTTCCGATAATCATCGAAACTACATTTCCTATAATAATTCCCAGAACTATACCAAAAATACCACCCAATTGTCCAATCACAATAGCTTCAGCTAAAAACTGATTTCTAATGGTTTTTCTGGTCGCTCCCATGGCTTTTCTTATTCCGATCTCTCTGGTTCTTTCTGTTACCGAAACCAACATTATATTCATCAATCCAATTGCAGCTCCAAATAAAGTAATTATACCAATAATCGTAGCAGCCCAAGTAATAAATCCAATATTGTCAATCAACATTTTAGCAATATTGTCGCTTTTTGAAATTCCAAAAGTATCTTCATCACCAATTCTATCTTTTCTAATAACCCTGAACAAACCTGTAGCTTCGCCAATTGCCGGTTCAAGTTCTTGAGGGTTTGTTGTCATAACGTTTATGGTATAAGTCATATTGGGCCTGGCAAAATAATGTCTCACATTAGTCAATGGTAGCAAACAACTTCTATCCCCACTAAATCCTATGCTCGAACCTTTTTCTTTTAAAACTCCTATAACTTTATATTTTCCAGGCCCTATTGAAATTATTTTCCCAACAGGGCTTTGTTTATTTTTGAATAAATTATTAACTAATTGGCTTCCGATAATAACAACATTTGATCCATAAAATACTTCATTTTGAGTAAAATTCCTTCCTTCTTCAATCTCCAGACCCGAAGTTTTTAAATAATTTTCATCAGTACCCAATACTCTTGTGTTAGGGTTAGTTTTCTCCGCTTCATATTTTAGTGTCGCCGTGCCTGTTGCCCAAACATAAACTGTTGTATAGGCCGGAAATTCAAACTCGTCTTTAAAACTCATCGCTTCATCATAAGTAATTGGAGAAAAACGTTTTGCCTGATTTCTGTTATTTCCGATCCTAACAACTAATTCTCTGTTTCTTATTGTAAAAGTATTTGCACCCATCATTGTAAAATTTTCATTAAGAAAATATTTTATAGAATCGATGGCTGTTAAAATGCCAACTAATGCCATAATTCCGATAGCAATAATTAGCACAGTCAAGATTGTACGAACAATATGGCTTTTTATTGATTCAATTGATATTCTTATATTTTCAATTACCTTGGCATTCATAATAATTAATTTATTTTTTACTACCATAAGCCAGATCACCGGCATCACCAAGACCGGGGACAATATATCCCTGAGCAGTTAATTCATCATCAATTTCTCCGACCCAAATAGTAACATTATCGTCAGGAAGTTTTCTTTGAATTAAGTTTATGCCTTGTTCGCTTGCTAATATTACGGCCAAATGTGTATGAATGGGATTCCCTCTTGTAATCAATTCCTTGTAAGACAGCACCATCGAAACACCTGATGCAAGCATTGCGTCAGCTAAAACCAGAATCTTACCGCTTAGGTCGGGGCTTGAAATTGACTCAACTTTTGTTTCTGCTTTTCGACTTTTGTGATGTTTACGAAATATAGAAACAAAGGCATTTTCAGAATGATCAAAATAGTTTAGCATTCCATGGTGGAAAGGTAGTCCGGCTCGCATAATTGTTGCCAGAACAGGTACTTGTTTCAATTCCAAGCATTCAACTTGACCGAGGGATGTTGTAATATTTTCTTTGCCATATTTTAAATCCTTACTAATTTCATAAGCAAAAATTTCACCTATTCGTTCAAAGTTTCTTCTGAACCTCATTCTGTCTTTTTGAATGTTAACATTACGAATTTCAGAAATATACTGATTAAGTAAGGAATTTTGTTTACTTAAAACTTTTAGCATTATATTTATATTAATAAAACAGTAATAACTATATAATGCAAATATACAAAGTCTGTAGCAATAAACAATCCTATTTTGATAAACACAAAAATTAAAGTATTGTTATTTTAAGGATTTAATGATTTTCACTCCTATTTTAATTAAAAAAGGCAATGAATTTTTTCTGATTTGCAAATAGTTACATTTTGTTGAGCCGAAACTTTTATAAAACCTCGCTAAATTTGCATCCATTGAGCCCTCGAAATCAAGAGTCAATGCAGTTTGAGAATTATTTTTAATGAAACTGTCAATCAATAATGACATTGCACCGCTTTCTCTTGCTGATTTATTTACCCCAGAAAACAGGAAAATTACTTTCTTATTACTTTGAACGAAAAATGCACCTGCACATAATTCATTTTGTTCGGTATAAGCTCCATACGCATATCCACATGATTTAAAAAGACATAAATACATCAACCTTGACAGAATTTGATAATCTTTATCTTGCAAGTCATTAATAAATTTTCCGCGATGTTTCCGAAAAATTTTTATTATTTCCTCGGGCCTGACATTTTGAGAAATTGTAATTTTTGATTTAAGGGCTTTTTTAATATTTCTCTTTGTATTAGTTGAATATTTTTTAAAAATATTTTCATAAGAATCAATCAGATCAAGCTCATAAGTAACTTTCTGAAAACATTTGAATTCAGCGTTATTGGTTTTATTATGAGTGTTTAAATTAATTTCAATAAATTTAAATTTCGATGGAATGGCTTTCAAAAATTCATCAACAATTTTATCTGAAAGAAAACTCCTTGAAAAAACTCCTAATTGTTGTGAAAAAACAGGTTGAAAAAGATAAAATATTTTATGTTTTCTTCGCCAGGTAATCGGGAACATTCTCTCGTAATCTCCCTCAACAAGAGCCTCCCAATCAGGGCAAACCACATCCAGATACCACGAATAAGCATAAATAATTCCATTAACGGAACTTTTGATACAATTGTCCCATTTTTTTTTGTCAATTTCTTTATGCTTCAAATATTTAATCATGGTTTTATTTCTCGTCCTTACAATAGCATTTCCAAACCTCAAATCTAAATTCTAAATTCTTAAATCTAAAATCTAAAATTTCAATTCTTACTAATTTTAATCATTTCTTCATAAACTTTTCTCCATCCTTCCCAACGCTTTTTATTACTTAATGATTCATTATGCCATATGCTAATAAAAGTTCCATTAACTTTTTTTACTTCTTCAATTAATGATTTAATAATTAATAAAGATTCTTTGTCTGAAAGCTGCTTATAATCCCTTAAAGTTCCTTCCATAAATGCGAACGGATGGATTCTTAGGTTTGTTTCTGTTTCAAGGTCAAGGTCATAAAAATAAAAAGTATCGCAAATACTTGCCCTGAAACCAGGTTCAGAAGCATAGCCCATTGTATAATCATCCGTAATATCAAGATTTATTAAATTACGGTAAGTGGTTGGCAAATTAAGTTTAAGAAAATGTTGCCGACTTTTAGTAATTTCTTTTTTAAGTACTTGGGATAATTTTTTAACTTCTTTTTTAAGCTTTTCAGGATTTGTAGTTGAACCATATGAAGGATGAATCCCAAGCTCGGCATAATCACCAAGTGATTTGATCAACGTTTGGAACTTAAAATTATTTACCGAAATATTTTTATCGTTCAGGCCATAATCAGCAAAAAGAATGAAGTAAATTGGTTTTAATTCATATTCTTTTTGAATTTTAAATTGATAATCATATGTGTCGAAAGGATCTTTTTTCAGGCCTAAAATAACCTCTGTTCTTTCTAATATTTCCTGAAAATCTAATTTAATGATTGATTTATAATATCCGCCCAAGCTTCTGAAAACACCTTTACATTTATATGAATAAGCAGCATCAATATCAATGGTAGGGAAAAAAGAAAAGTTTCGCTTTTTAGGTTCAAAATCAGGAAATTCATTTGAAATTATTTCTGCAATTTTCTGAGCATAAATATTTACGAGGGGTTTATGTAAGAATCCATTTTTATAGGCAATGCTTTCTTTCGCCTCAAAACGGCTGTATTTATCTCTAACATAAGGAAGATACTCTTCGTATCGACTGACAAGAAAAAAACTTGCTGCAAAGGGATCGAAATCTAATGCCGTGTTGTTTTCATAATTCGGAAAAAAAGCTTTAGTATCTTCAAAATCAATAAATTTCAACTCCTGCCCTACTATCCCGATTTCGAATAATAATTTTGAAGAGTGAAAAAAAATTTCATCATTGAATGCTTTTGTCGAATAATTTATTTTTATTCCTTCAAAAGATTGAAATTCTTCTGAATTATTTGTTATTTCAAATTCAGTTCCTATAATATCGTTAAAAATTAGTTTAAAAATATATTTTAAACGTTTGCTTGTCTTTGGAGAAAAAATTAACAGCATATTTGAATATTAATGACACGGCAAAATAAGTAAAAATTTGTAAATAAACGGTTTTTTAAAACAATGAAAAATATACCTTAAATATTTGTATTATAATCTTTTAATTACTATTGTATTTCCATTGAATAACAACTTATTAGGCTTTTAGAAATTTTTCCAATTTGATTAATAAAATTTCTTTATCAACAGGTTTTATAAGATAATCGACTGCTCCAAGTTGCAAACCTTTTAACTGAGATTCTTTGTCTTGCTCGCTTGTGATAAAAATTACAGGAATTTTAATGGCTTTTGAATTCAGAAATTTCACAAGGCTGAATCCATCCATATCAGGCATCAATACATCTGAGAGAATAATATCGAATTTTTTCTTCCCAACATATAGTAACGCATCTGCACCATTATTAGCAACTTCCACCTCATAGCCCTCCTGAACAAGAAGATTATAAAACATTTTTTGTTGAATTAAGTCATCTTCCACAAGTAAAATTCTGAATTTATCCAATGGTTTTTCTCTTTTCTCAAAACTCAAGCTTGAAGGAATCAAAGCATTAAGCAATTCATCCAAACGTACGCTTGCAAAAGTTGATGCATAATCAGACATTGCATAAGGAATTATTAACTCATCATTATGAATTATTGACCCACATGAATAAACCACATTCGGAACATAACCTTCTCTTTCTTCTGCATTTGGTGAAATCAAGGGTTCATCTAATTTTCCAATTATTTTTGAAGGGTCTTCAAGGTTTAGAAGGATGGCGCTGATACAATATTTCCTCATATTCCCGACTCCGTGAGTAATTACAAGCCAGCCGTTTTCGGTTTCAATAGGCGAACCCGAATTTCCAATTTTTATTAACTCCCATCCTTGCTCCGGCTTTTGAATTATCTTGGCATTTTCCCAAATATTAATATCATCCGAATACATAATATAATTATTAATACCATCAATTCTCGAAAGCATTGCATATTTTTCGTTAATTTTTCGCGGGAAAAGTGCCATGCCTTTGTTTTGGGCATATTTTCCATGTAAGGGCATTATTCTGAAATGATAAAAATCTTCGGTTTCAATAAGCTTTGGTAATATTGCGAAACCGTTATAAGCCGTATAAGTTGCATAATATTTGATTTTCCCATCATCGTAAGTAAATTTAACAAAGCGAGCATCTTCAATTCCGTTTCTTTCATCTGAAATTAATGGGAAGATCACCCTTTCGGAAATTGCAGTATCGAGAGAAAAACTAATTTCGTAATGCGAACTTGCAAGCCAGTTAATTGCTTGCAAAACATTTTTCTTTGTGTAAGAAAGTTTAATTTCTTCCGAGACTTTCTTTAAGGTTTTTGTTAATTCTTTATAAGTGAAATCATCATTCAATTGGTTCATTACAACCGAAATAATATCCTTTTTAATATTCATCTCGTTCAACTTATTAATAAATTTTTCTTTATTATAAGTTTGTTTTTTAATGAATTCAGGTTCATCAAGATATTTACCCTGAGGATTTAAATTTATGTTGTTTTCCTTATCAATAATTCCTCCTCTGAAAACTACTGATGAAATATGCCCTTCGCCTGTTGCCCTGAAACTTACTATTATACGTTTTTCATTAGGGCCAAGATTAGTCTGATCGGGGTCTTCAACAATTGAAGGATTGAAAAACGCAGCCGATTCAATAGAATATTCTCCTGCAAAATATGATCCTATTAAAAGTTGTCTTTCATTGGAAATAGAATTTGGATTAATTTCTAATTCATTAATAATGTTAATGGATTTGTAAAAATAATTCTTCAAGGTTCGTGAAATATTTCTATGACGACTCGAAAATTCCCTAAGAGTTTGGTTTAATAAAACATTACATTTTTCATCCGGGAAGTCCATAATTTTTTGAATTAACCTTTTTGGTGATTCCGGAACACAATATCTTATGATAACCCGTGAGGAATCAGGATATAATCGATTTGATTTTCGTTTTATAGTTATTCGCATAAAATAATGTTTTTAAATTAATTGCAATTTATGATTTTTTTTCAATTTTATTAATTACGATGGTATAAAAATTGCTATTAATTATAATCTTTGATTCAATTCATTATTATGATAAGAAAACTGCTCTACATAATTTTAATTCCATTTCTTTTTCTGCCCAAAATGCTTATTTCTCAGGAAAATGACAGCTTGCAAAAAGCAAATTTTCTTACAGAAGAGCAACTAAATTTTGAGTTGTTAAATGCTACTTATGAAGGAGACGAAAAAAAGGTTTTAAAACTTTTGAAGCTGGGTGCAAATGTAAATACACGTACCAATGAGGGGATTACACCTTTAATGTATTCATCACAAGGAGCTTATCTTTCGATTGTAAAAATTTTAATTTTCAATGGTGCGGATGTCAATGCAATACCCAATGACAGAACTACGGCATTAATAAGTGCTGCTAAAAGCAATCATATAGAAATTGTTGAGCATTTAATGTTAAATAATGCCTCAATAAATGCAATCGACTTTTCATACCGCTCTGCTTTCTGGTATGCAGTAGCTTATAACAACTTTATATTAAGCGATATGCTTATTTTTAATGGTGCGAATATCGAACAAAAAGATTCTCAAGGCAATACACCATTGATGGTATCGGTAACAAACTCCGATTACGATATTATTGAACTATTATTAAGCAATGGTGCTGATGTAAACAATTCTGATAACGAAGGCTTTACTCCACTAATGTTTGCCTCTCAAATTGGCGAATTTCAATTAACTCAATTATTATTAAATAATGGTGCCGATATTTTGCAAAAAAATAAAAACGGAATGGATGCATTATCATTTGCTGTTAAAAATAATCATATAAAAGTTGTGCAATTGCTTATTGATAGTGGAGCTGATGTAAACATGGAAATCAATCCTTTTCAAACTCCCTTATCAATTGCAAAAATATATAAAAACGAGGAAATTATAAAAATTCTAAAATCAAGTGGAGCAGTTACAAAAAGCAGATTTTATATAGATAAATTTATAATAAATTTAAATTCTTCCTTGAATACAAAAGATTTTATTACAGGCTTGGAAATTGGATTTGCTGAAGAAAAAACTCACTTAATTTTATTACTCGGTTATCATGTCAGGCCATGGACAAGAAATGTTTTGTTTGAAAAAGAAAAGAATGTTTTTTATCAGTTCTGGGAACACCGATCTATGATAACTCTAAGCCTATTAAAAAGTTTTTCACTTCATTCGTTTAGTGAAAACTGTAATCTTGGATTGGATGCACAATTAAAAACAGCATATAGTTTTGGAAGATACCGAGGTTCTGTTTTAAAACCAAAAAATAAATTATTAGCTGTCCCGGGAATAAATTTCTATTATAAAAAAGACTTTTATAAAATTTCTATCGGTTACGAATATTTGAATTTTCATACCGAGCCTATTTCACCTCATCGTATAAATATCGGAGTGGGATTTTACTTCAATACAACAAAATACAGAGAAAAAAACAAAGCATTAATTAGTCTATAACAAATTTAATAAAAATCAATGAAAGAAGAACATAAGAAACATTTTTATTTATTTATTTTTCTTTTGACCGTAATATTATTCTCCTGCGAAAGAAATACAAAATTTTCATTAGAAAAATTCGACTGTTCCGATTGTTATCAGATAAAACCCGATTCAGCTGATTTGGTCGTAAAAGTTACAATAAACGATGAAAATCCTTGGGTTCCACTTGTAATTTATAAAGGGAAAATTGAAGATCAACTTATTGATTATATTGATACTGCAATTTGTGAGGATTATTATTTGTGGGTAAAAGTTGATGAATATTATTCGGTTGAAGCAAAATATAAAAGCGGGAATAAAACAATAATTGCAGTTGACGGAGATAAAATAAAAGCCAAAAAAAATACCGGCGAGTGCGATGAAACCTGCTACTGGATAAAAGGAGGATATATTAATGTTAGGTTAAGAACCGATTGAGGATTA
>CAZBSL010000130.1:0-8406 GCA_964494265.1 uncultured Bacteroidales bacterium | reverse complement strand
TATCGAATTTGATTTCTCTTGTAATTAGAATTTCGTATTCCGATTTTTCAAACTTAATTAACAAATATCCGGCTTCGTTTTTAATTTCAATATTCTTAGGTTTTGAAACCGGTTTCAGCTCTTTCGGAAAAATAATTGCATATTCATATTTTTCGTGTATGCTTTCAGGAATTTCTAAAGGTACTGATCGTTCGGCAGGTAGAAGAGTAATGTGCCAGCTTTCCACTCCATTACTTATATAAGGAAGTTGAAAGGTCATATAATTTTTTAGTTTGTCGAAAGGGCCTGTAGTTTCAAATTCAAAATGAGTCCTGCTCATTTCCTGCGATAATTTTTCAATTTCGCATGAAGTGAAATCTTTAGATGAAATCCCTCTAATTAATGATTTTATATTTGAACTGTCGTTATAAATTGTAAAATATGGATTTGCTTCGGCTTTTAGTTCTAAAAATAAATTTCCGTCCATTTTATCAGTATTTTGGAATTCAAAATCGCCACCTGCAAATATTTTGCTTGTCGAAGCTTTACTTGAAAAAGTTTTTAAACTTTCAATATTTTTGTCAAGCAACAAAGCTGTTTTTCCCTCAAGGCTAAATTTTTGATTCTGTTTGTTTATTTGATCGGCTGAGATAAATATCTCACCATATTTTTTCAGATTAATTTTAACCGGAAAATCATCAAAGCCTAAAAGGTTCCCGATATCTTTATTATAAAATATGTTTGGAATTACCGTAAGCGGTTCGGCTTTAATAGTTGCTTTTCGCAATAAAGCTGTCAACAGCAAAGCTTTTTCAAGTTGAGTTCCTTGATTTGAGTTCCATGTTTCAATGGCTGTGCGACATTTAAATCCGGTATAAACTAATGGAATATGTAAGTTTTTAAGGTCGTTTGAAACAAGCTTTTGTAATTTTAAGGCAATTGTCAATTGATCAGTTTCATCGGCGATAATATTATCAACGGCTTTATCCATACTTTCATTTGTGTTAAAAACAAAAGCCTCCTGATTGACAAATTGGTCGTAAGCAAATTTCAAGTCTTTTGCTGTGCTAAAAATCAAACGGGGAGCAGATCCATGATCAGCCTCCTGATAATAATCTTTTGAATTTGCCGGAATTGAATTAAATTTCCATGTAAAAACTTTCTTCCCGTTTTTACTGCTGATGACAGGCTCAGTTGTAAAATTATATAATTTATAATTAAAAGTTTTTGAAGCAAGTATGTTAACTTTTATGATTAGCTCCTTCACCGGCGATGATTCTGATAAAACTTCATCTGCCATTAATTCAGGATAAAATCCCTTTTTTGAATTAATCGTATAATCTAAATTAATTATAGTGTTTCGTTCAAGGCCTGTGTGAGTTACAACCATTTCTCTAATATTGTTAAACGCTGCTGCGTTTGCAGAAAATCGCGGCAGAACCTCGTTAAATGCATTGTCGGGAGTTACAACCTTTTTTCCGTCAGCCATGATTGTAAATGCCGAATTGATTTTTAATTTTTGGAAATCAGTATTATAAATAATAAAAGTTTCACCATACAATCTATGGAACGAATAATGGGTTAGAAGTTTCAATTGTTTTGAATAATGAAAATCAATACTTCCGTCATCGTTTAAAGTATATTCTTTGAGAATTTTTAAATATTCGGCATCTGAATTTTCTTTTTGCGAAAAAGACAGGTTTATTATAGAAAGGCAAAATATTGCTAAAATAATTTTCTTCATTTTTATAATTTTTTAATGTTTGCTTCTAATTAGTAATATCAATAATAACCGGAGTTTCGGCAAATTTTTTCTGAGAACTTACAACTTCCCTAAAAGCATCCCAATCTTCGGCTTCGTAAACTCGTTTTGAAAGTTTAACTTTTTCCTTGAACTTAAATATCTTGCCTTTTAATTCAAGACTTCCATTAAAAGAAGCAATATCATTACCTGCTTTTTCGTCAAATTCAAATGGAAGCAACTTCCCTTTTTTAGGAATTTTAATTGTTTCCTCAAGCTCAACTAATCGTGAACATCTGTCGCGGAATGCATGTTTTCTTTCTTTAAGATCAGTACCGAAATACATATGAGACATACCTCTTCTAAACAAGTTAGCCGCAATAAAAGGAATAAAAATTATTTCTTCATCCGTTACCATGGCGTAATCCGGAATTGTATATTTAACACTTATGTGGATATTATCAGATAAATATTCGTAAGGTTTACCGAAATCCATTTCTATGATTTCTGCCTGAGGCGATACTCTTAATAATTCTCGTTCAACCGACTTCTTCCATTCCGATTTATAATAACCCGTAAACATTCGTCTGATCGAAGCATCGGATTGGCCTTCGGCTGTTAGTAAAAATTCACCGTTTAAAGTTCCGTCGGGAAGTATTTCGGAATTTCCTTTAATTTTAAAGAAATGGTTTTCGGGTGCCGAAAGCGGAGTTATCATAAGGTCTGATCCTTCGGGCACACCCATCAAATAGTTTTGTTGTTGCTCGGCACTTGACCAAAGTTCACGCAGGAAGGGAACCCAGGTTGGGTCGAGTAATTTATATTTTCCGTTTGATAACTTAACGATTGTTACGCTATGATTAAACTGATCGGCGGGTATATAATCAATTCTTGAACCTGCCATAGTCATTGCAGGATATGATTCAAAACCGGCTGCTCTCAACATTGTAATAAGCATTCCTGCTTTATCTTTACAAACCCCGCATCGGTCGGTAAAATTCATATCGCCGCTGTGCAATGTAAAACCTTCGCCAGGCCCCATCGAAATACCGGAATACCGAATTTCATCAGCACACCAGTGAGTTAGCAAGGTGATTGAATCCATTTCATCTTTTGCGGAAGCGAGTATTTCGGCAACTTTTTTGTCGATTTCTGGAGTAGAATTAAAACTGCCGAAATCTTCATTAACTTTATGAAACCATAATGATTTTGCATACCAATCGGGGCTGGTCGAAATCAGGAGTTTTGGGGCAACATCTGAAAAAGCCACCATCCCACGATTTCGTTTCATAGGCATAATATCCTTTTTAATAAAAGTATAAATCATTTTTCCGTCCTCAAGAATTGCCGAAGATTCGGCTTCACCATTATAAAATCTATATTGTATCAGCTTTTCTTCAGGGACGCTTACGCTATAAAATTTCAAAAGCAAAGGATCGCTACTCCAAAAAGGAACAATATCGTAATAATGGCCTCTCATCGGGGGAATGTATCTGTCGTCATCGTCTTGAAGAAGAGCATATGTGAAACCTTTTTTGAAAAGAAATACTTCGACTGCATCGCCGGGTTCAAGCCTTCCGATTTCAATCATTTTTTCCATAGCTCCCCAATAAATCATTCGGGCAGGAGCCGGATAATCTAAAACCTCAGACACGTCTAATTCTTCAATGCTTCCGTTTTTTCTATAAACGATAACATTTTTGATGTCAACATAAGCCGAAAGAGGATCGTAACCATATTTAATTACGTTTAATTCTTTTGCTCCATTAGTCGTCAGAACTTTGTACAATGTGTGGGTATAAACAAAGCTTAAACCGCTTTCCTGCACATCAACTTTTGTACTGTCAAATATAATTAACAGGTTTTCATTTGGATAATCTTTACTACAACCCGAATTATTTATTAGTTCGGGAATAGAATTTGAAAATGTAAGCTGTGCAAATATTACACAAACTGCAATAAAAAATATTTTCTTCATCATATTTAAAATTATTTATAAAATAAGTCGGTAAAGATAAAAAAATACATAAATCAAAATTTGAAAATTATTAACATAAAATAAAGGATTATGAATAAATACCTTACTCAAAATCTAAAACTTAAATAATTAATTACTGATTTTTAAAAAAAGTATTAATTTTGACATATTAAATTCAATATGAAATAATATTTCAAAATAATGAAACAAAAGGTTTTACTCTTAGGAGACGAAGCAATTGCTCAAGGTGCAATTGATGCCGGTCTTTCGGGGATTTATGCTTATCCCGGAACACCGTCAACAGAAATTGCAGAATATGTGCAAAAATCAAAAGAAGCAAAAGAAAATAATATAAGATGCGATTGGTCGGCAAACGAAAAAACGGCTATGGAATCGGCAATCGGTATGTCTTATGCCGGGAAAAGAGCAATGGCTTGCATGAAGCATGTAGGATTGAATGTGGCCGCCGATGCATTTATGAATTCGGCTTTAACAGGTGCAAACGGTGGTTTGATAATTGTTGCAGCTGATGACCCTTCAATGCATTCATCACAAAATGAACAAGATTCCAGATACTATGCCAAGTTTGCCATGATTCCGGTCTTTGAGCCCTCAAATCAACAGGAAGCTTACGATATGGTTGAAAAAGGTTTCGATTATTCCGAAAAGTATCATATTCCTATAATGATCAGAATAACAACAAGACTTGCTCATTCAAGATCAGGTGTTATCAGAAAACCGTTAAAAAAACAAAACTCAATACACCTTCCTGATGATCCCAAACAATATGTTTTATTACCTGCAATTGCCCGAAGAAGATATAAAGAATTGCTAAACAAACAAGATTTCTTTGAAAAAGATTCGGAAGAATCGGAGTTTAACAAATATTTTAATGGAGAAGATAAAACTAAAGGAATTATTGCTTGTGGGTTAGCGTATAATTACTTAATGGAAAATTTTCATAATAAAATATTTCCTTATCCTTTGCTCAAGATTGGACAATATCCTGTTCCTAAAAATCATATAAAACAATTATATGACGAATGCGATGAAATTATTGTTATGGAAGATGGGTACTCATTGGTTGAAGAAATGCTAAAAGGAATCCTCAATAACGGAAAACCTATTCATGGCCGCTTGGACGGAACAATACCAAGAGATGGCGAATTAAATCCGAATATTGCAGGTGTTGCACTTGGATTAAAAGATACCTGTGGTGAAGATATTCCTGATTTCATGGTTGGAAGGCCTCCTTCATTATGTAAAGGCTGCCCTCACATTGATAGTTATAAAGCCTTGAATGAAGCCTTGGAAAAATATTCAAAAGGTAGAGTTTTTTCCGATATAGGATGCTATACTTTGGGTGCTTTGCCACCATTCAATGCCATAAATTCATGTGTTGACATGGGAGCCTCAATTACTATGGCTGTCGGGGCATCAGAGGCAGGTTTAATTCCTTCGGTAGCTGTCATCGGCGATTCAACTTTTACGCATTCTGGAATTACAGGATTACTTGATGCAGTTAATAATAATTCGGCAATCACAATTTTAATCCTTGATAACTCAACAACAGGAATGACTGGTGGACAAAAATCTTCAGCTCTCGGAAGAATTGAAGGGATTTGCAAAGGAGTTGGTGTTGATGAAAATCATATTAAAGTTATTACTCCTTTGAAAAAAAACCATGTTGAAAATCTTAAAATTATTGAAAAAGAGCTTGAGTACAACGGAGTTTCAGTTATTATTCCTTCACGAGAATGTATTCAAACCCTTGCAAAAAAAATGAGGATGATAAAGATAAAAAAATTGGCTATTATTTAACTGGGGAGCAATAGGAGTAATGGAAATGGGGGAATAAGGAAAAAACAACCGTATAACTATTGAATGACTGCTAAATGTCCCCCAATGGCTTAAACTTTAATTTCACCTATTTAAACTTTAATATTATTATAGAGTCAACTACCAATTATAAAAAAAATGAACAAAGCACTAAAAACAACTAATTATAAATTTGATAAGCAGAAAAGTGTTTATCATGGAAAGGTCAGGGATGTTTACAACATTAATGGCGATCTGTTAATAATGATAGTCAGCGACAGAATTTCGGCTTTTGATGTCGTTTTGCCAAAGGCGATTCCTTTTAAAGGACAGGTTTTAAACCAAATTGCAGCCAAGTTTTTGAAAGCTACCGAAGACATTGTTCCAAATTGGATGATAGCAACACCTGATCCTATGGTAACGGCTGGAAAATATTGTGAACCTTTTAAAGTTGAAATGGTTATTCGCGGATACTTATCGGGGCATGCCTGGCGTGAATACAAGCAGGGAAAAAGAAGTATTTGCGGTGTGGAAATGCCCGATGGAATGAAAGAAAATGATAGGTTCCCTTCACCAATATTAACACCCACCACAAAGGCCGATGTCGGCCATGATGAAGATATTTCAAGAGATGAAATTCTTGTTCAAAATCTTGTTGAAAAACCTGATTACGAACAGTTAGAACATTATACTCTTGAATTATTTAAGCGTGGTACGGAAATAGCTTCTAAAATGGGTTTGATACTGGTTGATACAAAATATGAATTCGGAAAAATTGGTGATAAAATTTACCTGATCGACGAAATTCATACGCCCGATTCATCAAGATATTTTTATAAAGAAGGTTATGAAAACCGACAGAAAAAAGGTATTTCTCAAAAGCAACTCTCGAAAGAATTTGTTCGTGAATGGCTTATGGAAAATGGATTCCAGGGATTGAAAGGACAAGAAATTCCTGAAATGCCCGATGATTTTGTAAATGAAGTTTCTGAACGATATATTGAGCTTTTTGAAAAAATTACAGGAGAAAAATTCCAAAAATCAGATATTTCCAATGTTTCTGAAAGAGTTGAAAAAAATATTTCGGACTTTTTAAAACAATGGTTAAATGATTGAATGCTTAAATGTGAGAATAATAAATAATACACATAATTAAATGATCTCGTTTTCACCACCAAGAATAGATCAAAAAATTCTTGACGAAGTTTGCAATGCTTTAACATCGGGATGGATAACTACAGGGCCAAAAACAAAATTGTTCGAGGAAAAAATTACCGAATATGCCGGACATAAAGCAACTCTATGCACTAATTCATGCTCATCAGGGCTTGAATTAATGCTTAAATGGTTCGGTGTTAAAGAGGGGGATGAGGTAATAGTTCCGGCTTATACTTATGCGGCTTCGGCAAATGTGATTGTTCATTGTGGAGCAAAACCGGTTTTTGTTGACTCAAATCCTGATTTTAATCTTTCAATTGATGCAGTTAAAAAAGTCATTTCTTCAAGAACCAAAGTTATACTTCCCGTTGACCTTGCAGGATGGCCTTGCGATTACGATGAATTGAATAATCTAATTCGTGAGGAATCTGTCCGCGAATATTTTGTGCCGGAATCAATTGAGCAAGAAACTTTAGGCCGGATATTAATCCTTTCGGATGCAGCTCATTCAATAGGTGCTGAATACAAAGGGAAAAAAACCGGAGTATTAAGCGATGTTACGGTTTTTTCTTTTCATGCCGTAAAAAATATTACCACTGCCGAAGGCGGAGCAATTTGTTTAAATCTCCCAAAACCTTTTGATAATAAATCTGTTTATGATTATTTGAAAATAAAATCTCTTCACGGACAGACTAAAGATGCCTTTTCGAAAAACCAGATAGGAAACTGGAAATATGATATTTTGGAAGCAGGTTATAAATATAATATGACCGATATTCAGGCAGCAATGGGATTGATTGAGCTGGAACGATATGATAAAGATATGATTGTAAAACGAAAACATATCTTCGATTCCTATTCCGATGCTTTCTCAAAGTTTTCGTGGGCAGAAGTTCCGCTTTTTGAAAATGAAATCAAAAAATCTTCCTATCATGCTTTTCTTTTGCGAATAAAGAATATTTCAGAAAGTGAGCGAGATAAAATTATCCAAAAAATATTCCAAAGAGAAGTTGCAGTAAATGTTCATTTTATTCCTTTACCCATGACGACTTTTTATAAAAATCTCGGAAATAAAATAGAGAATTATCCAATTGCTCTTGATAATTTCTCTCGTGAAATAAGTTTGCCTGTATATTATGATTTAAATGATGAGCAAATTAAAATAGTCATTGATGCAGTTGTTGATTCGGTGAAAGAAGTAATGGTGTAGAAATTATGAAGTCTAACCTTCGGACTTTTAATCTAAAACATGTTGAAAAAAAAATGTAAGAAAAAGGATGTTTAAACGATTATTCGATATAGTTTTTTCTTTTTTAGGCTTGCTAATTTTGTTTCCTATTCTACTAATTATTTCTATTGTAATTATTATTGAATCGCGTGGCGGGATATTTTTTAAACAACAAAGAGTCGGTCGTAATAATCGGGATTTCCTTCTAATAAAATTTCGTTCTATGCAAAAGGATTCCGAGAGAAGCGGTTTTTTGACAATTGGGGCAAAGGATAGGCGAATAACAAAATCGGGTTATTATCTCAGGAAATATAAACTTGATGAAATACCGCAATTGATTAATATTTTATCTGGAGAAATGAGTTTTGTTGGCCCTCGACCTGAAGTAAGAAAATATGTTGATCTGTACGATGAACAACAAATGAAAGTTTTAGAAGTTAAACCCGGCCTTACGGATTATGCATCAATTGAATATTTCAAAGAAAGCGAAATTTTATCTTCAAA
>CAZBSL010000129.1:0-8604 GCA_964494265.1 uncultured Bacteroidales bacterium | reverse complement strand
TCAAAAAAAAACCGGACAATCAAAAAAAATCGTCCGGCTTTTGAGATAATATATTTTATCAAAGGCTTTAGTTTATCACAACTTTTTTTATTGAAATTCCTTTTATAGTTTCAATTTGAATAAAATAAATACCCGAATTATAAACCGATGTATTAATAATTACTTCATTGTTGTTAAATTTATTATCCGCTACTATTTGTCCTGTATAATTTAAAATTTTAACATTAAGAATTTGATTATTTGAATTAATATTCAATAAATCAGAAGCAGGATTCGGGTAAACCGATAATGTTTCTTCGATTAAACTTGCCGACGATTTTGTAATATTTATAACACTATATAATCCGTCTTCCGATGGATAATTTTTTTGCATATAAGTTTCTCCAAATACATTCTCCAAAGTATATTCGGTTTTAACAATTTTTTGAGTTGCATTATCAAATACCTTTAAAACTATCGGGTTTCCTGATTTATAACCAGCGCCACTAAAAACAGTACTAAAAACGGCTAATTCATTTTCAAAAGTATTTTTTGAATTGATTCTTAAAACTCCTGTTAACAGATCGTCATCAAAAGCAGCTACTTCATCTCCAATTTCCAAACCTGAAATATAAATTGTATAAACAGGTTCGGCTGCATTTCCTCCTTCAAATTCGAAATGCTTCGGCAATGGGCGATTAGTATTTACCGACTTACCTCCCTCGGGATAAATTAGGCTTGCATCAGAAGCCATTTTAACAAGGTAGCCTTCATTCGGCACACAATTTCCAATGCCATTCACCCAATTGGGCCCGATTTTTCTTAACATTGCACCTTCTGAATTTCTAACATATAAAAGGTCGTCACCAATAATTGAAGCATATGCCTCCGAAGCATCAATTTCAACAGTAGGCAGATAACTTACAAACTGAAAACCGGCTGTAAGATCAATTGGAGTTGTTGCAGCTATCAATTCACCTGAAATTGTAAATTGCCCGCTTCCGACGTATTTTATCAAATAACCTTCGGTTCCTATCCAATCGCCAATGCCATTCACCCAATTAGGCCCGATTTTTCTTAACATTGCACCTTCTGAATTCCTAACATACAATAAATTATCACTTATGATTTCGGCAACAACTACTTCCATATTAGGTTCTACCGCTGATATATGAGAAGAAACAAACTGAAAACCGGGCGAAATATCGAATGTTTGAGAATATCCGGCATCTACACTAAATTGTTCGTAGGCCATTGCTCCAAAGCTTGTACCCGAAATAATAATTTCATTAGAACCAAAAAATAAAGCAAAAAATCCGGGAGCAATAAAGCCGTCTCCACCCGCATCTAAAATTGTAAATGTGTAACATCCCGAATTTTCAAATAGGAATGATTCATTAACTATGCTTCCGGCTGCTGAATATGGGCCTCCTGAGAAGGCTATTTCGCCTTCATCATCAGTAATTTCCCAAGTAATTTCTTCAGGGTTCACATCCAGCCTTATCATTAATTGAATTTCTTCGGGGGCGAGCATCGCTTTTGCAAAAACCTGTGAAATAGTATCGTTATTTGGAAATTCATCAGGTGAAGAATTTGGATCCGACACATAAATTATAAGATTGTTTTCATCTTCAACATTAAAAGAATATTCGGGCAACAAAACTTCCTGACTTTCAAGAAAAGCAAGATTTCCTGTCCAATTAAAAGTTTCTACTGCACTTTCATTAACTTTATAATTAATGTCTATTGAAGTGATTTCATCTGCACCATAATTATTTATTGTAACTATCGGGTTTACAAATCCCATACAATTCTTTTTAGTCATATTTCCTATGGCAGTAACTGAAGCATCCAATGAATAGTACGGAATTAGCGGATCGGTGCTACTATTTGCAGCTTGCTTAACGCTTTTATTAGCACTACTTTGAATAAAACCGACAACTCCGATTTCATCAAAATCATAAATATTAGCAAGTTCCCATGATTCCTTAATTATAATATATTCACCGGCTTCCCAGCTTTCAGGTATTTTTGTTCCCAAATGACCGGGTAACATTTTTTTCATAACATCATAAAAATCCTTTTCTCCGTTAGAACCGGGAGCTGAATTAAAATGTATATGTTTTTCGATTACAACAATTTGTGCGATCATAATTCCCGAAACATCTTCAACGGCTCTTATCCGCATTGTTACATAAATCGAATCCTCATTCGGTGAAAAATAATGATTCATATCAATTTCAAACGAAGATTCAATTGCTGCATACTGATTTATAAGTGTCTGAGTGTAACCTCCAGGGCTTCCCGGATAACCGCTTACACTTGGAATTACTCCGTCAATTGTAGCTGTGGGCACTCCATTGATTCCATAATATGATACTCGTGCATTATTTTCCAAAACGTTATGATTATGCATAGGATCAAATCCGGGGAAATACCAATGGTATTTTATTGCAGTTAATTTATCGCGGTTTTGGTTTAGTAAAGCATCAAATCCCGGGTTTTGTGAGGCACATGGCCCACATGATGCGTTGGTGGCTTCTTCTATCAAAACAAGTCTTTGAGTTTGGCTATAAGAAAAAATACTTGTCGCCATTAATAATAATAAAAGTGTAATTAGCTTTTTCATCGTCATTTAAATTTTAAGTTAATATTAAATATTTAGAAGCAAACATACAAATTTTGTTAATTGACTGGAATTTTATTAAAATTTCTCAAAACATTTTTCTTGTTCAATATTCCTTGCTATACGTTTCTGATTGACATTTTCTATTATTTACTTTTAAGCTTTATGCCTGATCTCTCCAATATTTCTCCTTTTTTTCATTGGAAGTAACAATTTTTTTTACTTATTTTAAATTTATATAAGATTTTTTTATTTTTTTTTTAAAGCTAAAAACTTAGATGCACACAAATTACACAAAAAGTGTCTTTGAGTTCTGAAATTTACTTCTTTATATCCAAAATATTTAATAGTTTTGCCAAAGAATTTAAAATATATATAAAAAAATATGTTATGATATCAGAACCACATAAAATCAAAACAATCAGAAAAGTTGAATTTACAACTTTTGATAAAAGATTGGATGTGTTGAAAAAAGCTTCTTTTAACACATTTAATATTCATTCCGAAAATGTAACATTTGATATGACAAGCCAGGGTACATCGGCAATGAGCCATGACCAACTATCAGGGCTTTTTATCGGTGACGAGACCTATGCCGGAAGCAGAAACTTTGAGCATTTGCTCAAAATTGTTAAAAAAACTTTTGGATTTGAGTATGTTTGCCCAACTCATAATTTGAAAGGCTCACATAAGTTAATCACAACAACAATGGTTTCGGAAGGAGATGTAATTTATTCAAATTCAAGATTACCTGAGTTATTGTCAAAAGACAAATCTGCCTCGCTTGAGGTAATTATGGAAAACGAAAATGATTCAAAGTTTCCAGGAAATATTGATGTTAAAGTATTGAATAATAAACTTTCAAACGACAGCAATAATCCTTATGTTTACATTGAATTGTATAAAAGCGGCAACAAACCTGTTTCCATTTCTAACCTTAAAGAAGCACATGAAATTTGTAAAAAACACAATGTTCCATTAATTGTAAATTTTTCAAGAATAGTTGAAAATGTACTTTTTATCAGAGAAAATATTTCTGAATATTCAGAAATAAAACTTAAAGATATTGTCAAGGAGATTGCTTCATTTACGGATGTTTGTGTGCTTGATGCCTCTCAGGATCCACGTTGTAATACAGGCGGCCTGATAGCAACAAGTCATTATAATTTGTATGAAAAATATATGAACGAAGTTGTTGTTTACGAAGGACTTCATACTTACGGAGGAATGGCTGGCAGAACTATGGAAATTTTCGCCCGCGGAATAGAGGAAATGGTTTTTGAAGAGCAAGCTTTATGGATTAATCAACAGATTAAAGATTTTGCCTTTCAATTAAAAGAGATTCCTTTTTTAATCGGTAGTGATGGAGTTTACATTAAAGCCGATGAATTCTTCCCGCATATCAAAGAAAATCAAAGCAAAACTCTTGCAGCTTTATTGTATTTAAAGTCCGGAGTTAGAATTTTCCTCGACGAATTATTTTCAGATTGCAATATTATTCCTTTACAAATTCCAAGACTTGCTTTTAATAATAATCAATTAAACCAAATTGCCAAGGCCTTGAACGAGCTTTTTTCTGAAAAAGATAATATTAAAGGTTTGAAACTTATCAATGATCCCAAATGGAATGATGAAGCAAAATTCGAATGGGAAGTTCCACAAATTAAGGAATATAATTTTGATTGTGAACCTCATATTATTACAACTATCGAATATGTTGGCGTTGATACAATCGAAGAACGCAAAAAAATAATTAAAGAAGTAGGTTTCAACACTTTTCTTCTCCCATCGAAAGATATTACAATCGACTTTTTAACAGACTCCGGAACTACAGCTCAAAGTGTTAAACAATGGTCATGCTATAACGAAGGAGTTGAAACACAGGCTTCGAGCAAAGATTATTTCGACTTTGTTAAAACTTTGCAGGATGTTACTGGTTATAAATATATTATTCCGACTCATCAGGGCAGGGCTGCAGAACACATTATGTCGCAATGCCTGATTAAAGATGGTTTTATTCCCGGAAACATGTATTTTACAACAACAAAACTTCATCAAGAACTTGCAGGCGGAACATTCGTTGATGTAATTTGTGATGAAGCTCACATTCCCCAATCGAAATTTATTTGGAAAGGTAACATTGATCTTAACAAAGTTCAGGCGATAATTGATGAACATGGTGAAGGATGCATTCCTTATATCAGTTTTGAATTTAGTGTAAATCTTGCCGGTGGCCATCCGGTTTCAATGGATAATGCAAGAGAGGTTTACGAATTTTGCAAAAAGCATAAAATCCCACAAATGTTTGATGCAACCCGAGCTGTTGAAAATGCTTATATGATCAAGAAAAAAGATCCAAGATATAAAGATACATCGATAAAAGAAATTTTGCGTGAATTATTCAGCTACGGTGACGGATGTACCGTTTCCAGCAAAAAAGATTATTTGGTAAACATTGGCGGTTATCTTGCCATTCGTGATGACGAGGAATTTTACAAAAAAGCATTGAATATGCTTCGCATTTATGAAGGCTCTGTTACAAACGGTGGCATTTCAGCAGCCGATATGGGAGTTCATGCCCAGGGTGTAAAGGAAATGGTACAATTTGAATACATTAGAGCCCGTGTTGAGCAAACACAATACCTTGGCGAAAAACTTCTCGATGCAGGTATTCCAATAGTTGAACCTGCCGGAACTCATGCCATCTTCCTTGATGCAAAAAGATTTTTACCTCATCTCGATCAAGATGAATATCCTGCACAGGCTCTTGCCTCGGCATTATTTGTTGAATCAGGTGTCAGGGCTATGGAACGTGGAAATGTTTCGAGCGGACGTAAGAAAAACGGTGAAAATTACAGGCCTAAACTTGAATTGGTTAGACTAACAATTCCGCGTAGAGCTTACACAAATTCACATATGGATATGGTAGCAGAAGCTATAATCAAACTTTATAAAAAAAGAGACACAATCAAAGGTTTGAAATTTGTTTATGAACCGGAGAATCTAAGATTTTTCCAGGGCCGTTTTGAAGAAATATAAAATTTTTTCGTGCAGAAGAAAATATTTTTAAAAAGTAAAATAAAACTTAATATTTGATTTTAAAACAGTCCTATCCAAGTGAATAGGACTGTTTTGTTTTAATGAATAAATAAATAATTAATCGAATTACAAAAAACATAAGCACAAATTATATAATTTTTTTTAATTTTGTAGCCAAAGTTTTTTTAATTAAATAAAAACAAAAAAATGGCAAAAATTAGAGGAGCTATTGTTGTTGATATAGAAAAATGCAAAGGGTGTGGAGTTTGTATCGGTGCATGTCCGCAAGAAGTTATTGCTTTAGCTGACAATGTTAACGGAAAAGGATATCATTATTCCTATATGAAAAATCCCGAAGCATGTATAGGGTGTTCAAATTGTGCCATCGTTTGCCCTGACGGAGTAATTACCGTTTATAGAAAAAAGATGGACGTTTAATAATAAAATAGTAAAAATAAAAATAATGGGTGAGTTAAAATTAATGAAAGGCAATGAAGCAGTAGCAGAAGCTGCTATTCGTGCCGGAGCCGATGGTTATTTCGGTTATCCTATTACTCCTCAATCGGAAGTAATAGAATATCTGATGGTCGAAAAGCCCTACGAAAGAACCGGTATGGTGGTCTTACAAGCCGAAAGCGAGATTGCTGCCATAAATATGGTTTACGGTGCTGCCGGAACCGGAAAAAAAGCTATGACCTCATCATCAAGCCCCGGAATAAGTTTGAAAATGGAAGGGATTTCTTACCTTGCCGGAACCGAGCTACCATGCGTGATTTTGAACGTAGTCAGAGGCGGGCCGGGTTTAGGAACTATTCAGCCATCACAAGCTGATTATTTTCAAGCAACAAAAGGCGGAGGACATGGAGATTACAGAATGATTGTTCTGGCACCGGCTTCTGTTCAGGAAATGTCGGATTTTGTAAAACTGGGTTTTGAACTTGCTTTCAAATACCGAAATCCTTTAATGATTTTATCCGATGGAGTTATTGGCCAGATGATGGAAAAAGTTGAACTATTCGATCCAATCCCCCGCTGGACTGATGAAGAAATCATAGAAATGTCGCCTTGGGCAACAACAGGCAGGACTATGAATAGAGAAAGAAATATTTTGACTTCTCTTGATCTTGACCCGAGCCGTCAGGAAAAACATAACGAAAAACTTGTAGCGAAATACAAGAAAATTAGCGAAAACGAGATTAGATTCGAGAAAATAAATTGTGAAGATATTGACTATCTTTTTGTTGCTTACGGATCAAGTTCTCGTATATGTCAAAAATCGATTCAATTAGCAAAAGAAAAAGGTATTAAGGTTGGACTTTTACGGCCTATTACTCTTTACCCTTACCCGACCAAAGCAATTCAGGATATGCTTGGAGATATTAAAGGAATCCTTTGTGTAGAAATGAGTGCCGGCCAAATGGTTGAAGATGTCAGGCTGGCAGTCGAAGGAAAAGTGCCTGTTGAACATTACGGAAGAATGGGTGGAATTGTTCATTCTCCTCAAGAAGTAGTTGAAGCTTTGGAACAAAAAATTATAGGAGGTTAATATGTCAGAAGATATTTTAAAAGAAATAATTCAGCCCGAAAACATCGTTTATCAAAAAACAAAAATGATGACCGACAAAGTTTTAAGCTATTGTCCGGGATGTGGGCACGGAACAGCCCATCGAATAATTATGGAAGTTGTTGATGAAATGGGAATAGGCGAAGACACCATAGGTATCGCACCTGTCGGTTGTTCGGTTCTCGCTTACGAATTTATGAATATTGATATGCAGCAAGCCGCTCACGGTAGAGCACCCGCGCTCGCAACAGGAATTAAAAGATTATGGCCCGATAAATTTGTTTTCACTTATCAGGGCGATGGCGACCTTGCCGCAATCGGGACTGCTGAAACTATTCACGCATGTAATCGAGGAGAGAATATTTGTATTTTCTTTATTAATAACGGAATTTACGGAATGACCGGAGGACAAATGGCCCCGACAACATTACCAAATATGAAGTCATCTACTTCTCCCTACGGCCGTGATGTAAAGACAATGGGTAACCCCTTAAAAATGACTGATATTGTTGCTCAATTACCGGGCACATATTTTGTTTCACGTCATTCAGTTCATACTCCGCGAAATGTTCGCAAAACAAAAAAAGCAGTTAGAAAAGCCTTCGAAAATCAAAGAGATAATAAAGGTGGAGTTTCATTTGTTGAGATTGTTTCAAACTGTAATTCAGGATGGAAAATGACACCTGTAAAATCTAACGAATGGATGGTTGAAAATATGTTCCCATTTTATCCATTAGGCGATATGAAAATTGATGGTGAATTAGTTAAATAAAAATTTTAAGTTATGACCGAAGAAATAATTATAGCAGGTTTTGGAGGACAAGGAGTTTTATCAATGGGTAAAATTCTTGCGTATTCAGGAATCATGCAAGATCAGGAAGTAAGTTGGATGCCATCTTATGGCCCCGAAATGAGGGGAGGAACTGCTAATGTTACAGTAATTATCAGCGACGAAAGAGTCAGTTCTCCAATTTTAACGGAATTTGACACAGCAATTATTCTTAACCAACAGTCGATGGATAAGTTTGAGAAAACAGTTAAACCGGGTGGTTGTTTGTTATATGATCCAAACGGAATAATTCACGAACCAACACGAAAGGATATAAATATTTATCGAATAAAAGGTTCAAAATTAGCTACTGAGATGGGTAACTCTAAAATTTTTAATATGCTTGTTTTGGGAGCTTATCTAAAAATGAAACCTATTGTTGAATTAGATAATGTAATAAAAGGGCTTAAAAAATCCTTACCTGAACGTTATCATAATTTAATTCCTTTGAATGAATCAGCAATAACCAAAGGAATGGAAAATATCGAAGAAATTCAAAAAATTTAGATATTATTTTTTCATGATGATAAAAACCTCTTCCGAGTAATTTTGGAAGGGGTTTTTTGA
>CAZBSL010000128.1:1201-8655 GCA_964494265.1 uncultured Bacteroidales bacterium | reverse complement strand
TTTTATTATTTTTGCTAAATTAACTTATATCAAAAATTTTAATCATGAAGTGGATTGTTGTAGCAATTGATTTTTCCAAATGTTCAATTCACGCACTTGAATATGCAATTGAAACAGCCAATAGAATAAAAGCAAATATTTTAATGGTTTGGATTGATAGTTCGGTAAGTTCTGAGTATGTGTTTCCTGAGGAAGAATGTGAGATACGGTTTGAAAGAAAACGGCATTTTGAAAAACTACAGGAAAAATACAAGGATAAATTGACTGGAGGAAAATTCGATTATAAATTAAGAAAAGGAAAGGTTTCTCTTGAGGTTGCAAAACAGGCGAGGAATGTAAAAGCTGAATTATTAATATGCGGTACACATGGTATTTCAGGTTTTGAAGAATTTTGGATTGGAAGCAATGCGTATAAAATTGTAATTCATTCTTCTTGTCCGGTAATTACTGTTAGAGTTGATTTTAAATTAAAATCTCTTATTAATAAGATTCTTTTACCTATTGACGGCTCTGCCCAGACTGCAAAAAAAGTCTTTTATGCGGCGAAATTTGCAAAATATAGTAATTCGGAGGTTCATGTTCTGGCTTTATATTCTAACTCTGTAAAGGCTATAAAACGTAGGACAGATAATAGTGTTAAGACTGTGAAAAAATATCTTGAAGAAAATGACATTCCATGCAAAATAAATTCTCTGATTTCTGAAAATATTACTTTTGCAACAATGGATTATGCTTCAAAAAATGATATTGACTTGATTGCAATTATGACCGAACAGGAAATTACTCCATCAAGAAGCATTCTTGGGACAACTGCCCAACAGATAATTAGTAATTCTGCAAGCCCAGTATTATGTATTCACGAAAATGGACTTTGTTAGAATTAAAAGCGGTTTCAATGAGAATAATTTTTATTTTAATATTTTTTATAACAGGATTTTGTTTTAATAGTTATGCACAAGACACAATTCCGGAAAATATCGAAATAATTCAGGATAGCAGAATTGATTCGCTTGTTCAAATTCATATTTCATATAATCAAGCTCAAGACGGAATTCCCGGTTTTCGTGTACAAATATTTTTTGATTCAGGTAATTTCTCTCATCAAAATGCAATGAAAGTAATTGAAAAATTTCATAAAAGATACGATGAAATACCTGCATACATTTCATGGAAACCTCCAAACTACAGGGTTCGTGTCGGAGATTTTCGCTCACGTTTGGAAGCTGAAGGTTTTCTGGCAAAAATTAAATACAGATATCCGAGTGCTTTTGTTATCCCTTCAAAAATCAATTTCCCTAAAGTGGAACTCTAAAGATATTTTCTTTGTAAACAACATCTCTTTCTTTTAATCCGCTTAAAAGAAAATCAACGCATTTGTGATTTTTTCCGATAAATTCAGGGGCTGAAACTCCAATTTTTGTGTATAAACCTTCAGCAATCATTCTAACGGCAGTAGTTGCAGTATATCCTGTGGTTCTTGCCATCGAATGGGTTTTGGTTTTTTTATCATAAGTATCGAACAAATCATACTCATAACGGAGTTTTTGCCTGTCTTTACTACCCTGAATAATTACTTTCATTACCGTAATATCTTCTTCGCCTTCATTGAGTTTCCACTTCGGAAATAAAATTTTTGATGTAAATTCCAATGGACTTATCATTGTTCCGTTAATTTCAATTGCTTCTTTATTAAAAAAACCGGTTTCACGCAAAACAGCCATTTTTTCTATATGGCCTTTATACCGAAGCGTTTTTTCAATCATATTTTTAGCGTTAATAGTTTTTGCTAAGCTTCTAAGCCCATCACTATTAAAAGCTTCGAGAGTCCCAATTCCCTCAAAATTCATTAACTCAGGATCGGAAAGAGCCGGACGAACAATTTCAACCCCATTTTCAACATACCTTGCCGGCCGTGTATATTCCTCAATGACATCAATTGGTGAAAAAACAGCTTTGTATTCATAAGGCCACTCTCTGATTTTCGGCAAACCGCCAACGAAAATTTTTGCAGTTTCAGTTATATCAAGAATATCATCAACATAGCCAATAAGCACATTACTCATACCCGGTGCAACACCAATATCTGAGATAGCAATTACATTATTTTGTTTTGCTAATTCATCAAGTTCAAAAAAATCTTCAGGAAAAAATGCAATATCAATAACATTTTTTTTGCTTTCGATTATTGATCGCAAAGTGCTGAATCCCATAAAACCCGGCACAGCATTTATCACAATATCAGAATGTTTTACTATATTTTTTACATTCTCGGCTATTGATAAATCACTTGTGATTTTTTTAATCGAAAATTTATTGGAGATGTTATTCAAAGCTTTTTCACTTTTATCAACAATGCTGACTTCAAAATTTTTTGTTTTTGCAAGATCAATTGCCATCGGCCCTCCAACAAGGCCTGCTCCTAAAACAACAATTTTCATAGTATAATTTATTTATTAATTAATTTGTTATTGATTTGAGACACAAACACTCCGACTATCACAATAATTATTCCGAGAATTTTGTTAAAATTAAAATATTCAGCGAGAATAAAATATGAAAAAATAGCTGTGAAAATCGGAATAAAATTTGTGAAAATATTCGTTTTACTGATTCCTAAATTTTTAACAGAGGTTGCATAAAAAATAAATGCAAGTGACGAACAAAATATCGAAAGAAAAACCAAAGATGATATTAATTTAAAATTTGGTTTTACTTCGATAAAGCTGCCAAAATCGAAGTAAAAAAACAATGGAAGTAAAAAAACAGCTCCAATAAGGTTTTGATAGCATATAATGTTTACGGAATCATATTTTCGAGTTAATTTTAATAATAATACCGTATAAACTAAAGCTGAAGCAACCGCAAGAAATAAAAATAAAATTCCTTTCGGATCAGCCTTTAAGGATAAATCTTTGTTTACCAACATAATAATGATTCCAAAAAAGGAAATAATTATTCCAAAAATATTAACGAGTGAAAGTTTTTCTTTTACCGAAAAATAGGCAACTATAGGAGAAAACAAAGGAATAGTTGCAATTATAACTGCACTAATAGTTGATGAAACATATTTTATCCCATGGCTTTCTAAAAGAAAATAAATAAACGGATTAAAAAAAGCAGATATTATAAACAGCTTATAATCTGATTTTTCTATTTTTTGACTTTTTTTAAACAATTTAATAAAAGAAAGAAGGAAAATTGCGGATAAAGAAACCCTGATGGTAGCAACAGTAATTGGTTCATAATATTCCAATACAATTCGCGTCCAAATAAATGCCATGCCCCAAAATAGCATTGAAGCTATTGTAATTGTATATATGTATAGTTTATGGTTTTTCACATTAAAAACAATTCTATGATCTTGTTTGCATAAAAACTACTTTGAACATTTTAAAAAATGAATTGGTAATTTTATTAGAATATATCAAAAATTTACATATCTTTATGCAAAAATATTGTTTTTTTTAAAAATGTGTAACATTTAGTTTTTGCTAAGGTCATTTAATTAAAATGAGTCTTGAACCTGAAAAAATATTTGAGAATATTCATCAAGAATTAATTGATGGATGTAAAGAGGGCAACAAGTTTGACCAGATGAAGATTTATAAATTATATTATAAAGCCATGTATAACACAGCATTAAGAATATTGAACAATAGCGTTGAGGCAGAAGATGTCATGCAGGAGTCGTTTCTTACTGCTTTTCAAAAAATCAATAATTACGGCGGAACAGGAAGTTTCGGTTCATGGTTAAAACGCATAGTTGTTAATAATTCAATTGATACCCTCGGAAAATCAAGATTCAATCTTTCACTCGACGAAATTGGTGATATTGTATTTGATGATTCTAACGAAAATTATTTTGAAATATTAAATTATAAAGTTGAAGAAATCAGAGAAATGATTTTTAACTTATCAGACAATCATCGCACGATATTATCTTTATATCTTCTTGAAGGTTACGACCATGAAGAAATTTCCCAAATATTGGATATTTCATATAATAATTCAAGAACACGATATTCGAGAGCAAGAAATAAATTATTGCAATTGATAGAAACTGAAAGAGTAAATGAATCGGTAAATTAAAAATACAATGTCAATATTTGAAGATAAAATAAGAAAAACTAAAAAATTATTCGATGCTTTTGAGCCGGATCCTGGTCATTTCGATAGGTTTCAAGAGAAATTGAATAAGCTTCATCCCGAAGAAAAAAACATTAAATTTTTAAATTTCAAAAACGTATTAAAAATTGCGGCAGCAATAATCATTTTTGCTTGTGCATCAATTGTTTTAATAGTTATTTCAGATAATAATAATGAGAAGGAAAATATTGAATTTGCTGAAAATCCCAACGAGCTTTCTAATGAATTTAATGAAATGAAAGTTTATTATGCTTCGATGACAGACAAAAAAATGAAAACAATTAACAAATTAATCGAAACTGATACTTTAAGTATAGAATTCAAAGAAATTGCTGAACGGGAAGTAGAAATTATTAATCGGGAAAATCAGGAATTGCAGAGTGAATTTCAAAACAATAAAAATAATAAAAGGTTATTTGGCGCCATTTTAAATAACTTTAAAGTAATAAGTAGTGTGCTCGACAAAATCATTAACGAGATGTACGACACAAACAGTAAACAAAGTAATAACAATAAAAAAACATCATTATCATGGGAAAACAAATATTTAAATATGCAAGTATAAGTTTACTTTTCTTAGCCCTGTTTAGCTTTTCAACGGCTTTTGCAGAAAACTTTGAAAAATCAATTAAAAAATCTTACGATGTAAATAAAAATGGACATCTGGTTTTAAAGAATAAATTTGGTGAAATTCGTTGCGAAACATGGGAGAAAAACATTGTTTCAATTGATGTAAAAATATTAGTTGAAGCAAGGAATCAACAAAAAGCACAAAATATATTTGATAAAATTAATGTAGAAATTTCAGGCAGTAAAAATTTGGTCGAAGTTATCACTCACATAAAATCAATTAATAATTCCTCTGAGGAATTTAGTATTAATTACAAAGTGTTTTTTCCTGAAACAATAACTTTAGACCTTGAAAATAAATTTGGTAACACTTATTTGCCCGATATTTACGGTCCTTCAAATATTAAAATCAGCTATGGTGATATTTATGCAAATTCTTTATTGAACGAGGATATTAAATTAAAAATTGCGTATGGCGATGGCCGTATTGATAAAATTAATAAAGCATATATTGAGCTTTCATATTCAGAAGTTAGTATCGACGATATTAAAGTTGCTGAAATTGATTCAAAATTTTCTGAGCTTTTTATTGGTAATATTGATGATTTAGACCTTGATACACAATATGATGATATCGAAATAGATAGATTAGACATACTTATTTTAAATTCCCAATTTAGTGATGTTGGAATAGATAAGTTGTCACGAATGGCTGATTTGGATATTCAATATGGCGAATGTTCTATTGGAACACTAAGTGATGGTTTTGAAAAGATAAACATAATCTCCTCATTTAGTAATGTAAAAATCGGAATAGATAGTGATGCAAGTTTTTCAATTTCAGCAAAATTGAAATTCGGTGATTTGCGGTTTCCTGAAAATCAATCAAATATTCGGAAATTTATTGAAAGGCCAACTTCAAAAGAAATTGAAGGCGTAGTCGGTACTGAAAAAAATCCATCTTCATCAATTGTTGTAGATTCAAAAAATGGAGATGTTAAGTTATATTATAAATAAAGAAAAGTTTAATAAAATAAAAAATTTAATATGAAAAAAGTTGTAAATTTATTTTTAGTTATCGCATTAATAGCTGCAAATACACTAAGTTATGGGAATGCGAAGCCCGCCGATAAAGGAAACAGAGATGTGGAAACGCAAATTAGGGAGGTTTCAGATTTTAATTCAATTAAATCTTCAGGTTCAGTTGATGTTTACTTAAAACAAGGAAATACTGAATCTGTTAAAATTATTGCTGATGACGAGTACATTGACCAAATATATACTGAAGTTCATAATAAAACACTTCATATTTACACAAAAGGAAGAATATTTAATCCATCGGTTTTAAAAGCCGAGATAACTATTAAAAATTTAGTTGAGGTCGAATTAACGGGCTCAGGTGATTTTGTAACTGTTGGATTAGTAAACACTTCTGATTTTTCGTTTTCGGTTTGTGGATCCGGTGATTTGGATTTAAACCTTGATGCAAAAAATGTTACCGGAAAAATCGTTGGTTCAGGCGATGTTGACATTTCGGGTGTTAATGGTGATTTTTATCTGAAAAGCAGCGGTTCCGGCGATTTCGAAGCAGAAAATTTTAGAATAAACGAATGCTCATTAAATGTATATGGATCAGGCGACGTTGAAATTTCAGGTTCAGCAAATAGATTAGAAATCGATCATTCAAGTTCGGGTGATATCGATTGTTATAATTTAAAAACCAACGATTGTGAGGTTGAAAACTCAGGCTCGGGTAACTTAAAAATATTTATATCCGGAAATTTAAGTGTTGTTTGCAGGGGTTCCGGTGATATTTATTACAGAGGTGACCCTCAGGTGAATAATATTAGAATATCCGGTTCAGGGGAAGTTTATAATAGAAACTAAGCTTGAAATATCTGATGATAGGAGTAAGGGAAAGAAAATCCAAACTTGAAACCAAATTGAATATTAGAATTATTATTATATTTATATTATTATTTAAAAACAATTGAAAAGCTTATAATTATGAAAAAAATCAAATTTAATTTTACAAACACTTTAGTCTTACTATTTTTATTAACTACTACATTTACAAGTGGCTGTATAATACCAAATGGAGTAAGAGGAGACGGAAATGTTGTTAAGGAAGAAAGGAATGTTAAAGAATTCGATGAAATCCAGGTTAGCGGAGCCTATATGGTTTATTTAACTCAAGGTAGCAAAGAAGAATTAATTATTGAGGCTGACGAAAATCTTATGGATTTGATTACCACAAAAGTAGTTGATGGGAAACTAAAAATCTATAACAAAAAAGATATTCGTTGCTCAAAAAAAATGAATATTTATTTGACTTTTGTTGAAATTGATGAACTCTCAGTAAGTGGTGCTGTTGACATCGAAGGCACAAATAAATTCACTCTTAATGAATTATCTCTCAATGTTAGTGGTGCAGCAGAAATATTCCTTGATATTGAATTGAAGGAGCTTGATGCAGAGCTTAGTGGAGCAAGTGAATTTGAAATAAGAGGATTTGCAAAGGAAGTTGTGATTGAAATTTCCGGTGCAAGTGAATTAGATGCTTCTGATTTTAAGGTTGAAGAAATGCAGATCGAAATTAGCGGTGCTGCTGATGCCAAAGTATTTGCTACTGAAAGCCTCGAAATTAATGCCTCGGGTGCTTCTAATATTAAATACAGAGGTAATCCATCAATAAATCAAAGAGCTTCAGGCGCAAGTTCAATTAGAAAGTTTTAGAC
>CAZBSL010000128.1:0-1101 GCA_964494265.1 uncultured Bacteroidales bacterium | reverse complement strand
AAAATATTATCTTAGCAAAAAATGTTCTTTTATTAAGATTTACAAAATGAATTAAAATCTTGAACGTTTGTAAATTGATCTTTAAGATAAAGAAATGAACAAAAGAGAGTTTATTAGAAAAGGATTGATTGGTTTAGGAGCTTCTATTAGTGGATTATATGCTTTAAATACTTTTGGAAGAGATATTTCGAGTAAGTCAACATTTCAAATTTCACCTTCACCATCAAATAAGTTAGACAAATGGAGTATTGAGGCAAGATATTACTCTCGAACAGCAAGAGGTGTAAAATGCCGTCTTTGCCCGACAATTTGTAATTTAAAGGAAAATGAAATAGGTGAATGCCGTACGAGAATTAATATAGAAGGAAAGCTTTATTGTATTGCTTACGGGAATCCTTGTGCAGTTCACATTGATCCGATTGAAAAGAAGCCGCTATACCATTTTTTACCATCTTCTACTGCTTTTTCTATTGCCACTGCCGGATGTAATCTTGCCTGCCTGAATTGCCAAAATTGGGAAATCTCTCAGCGTAGCCCGAATGAAACCAGAAATTATGATATGATGCCCGAAAAAGTTGTCGAGGAGTGCAAGAAAAATAAATGCCAATCAATCGCTTACACTTATTCAGAACCGATAGCTTTTTATGAATACACTTATGACACTTCTGTTTTAGCAAAAAAAGAAGGTATTAAGAATGTTTTAATATCAGCCGGATATATTAATGAGGAACCTCTAAGGGAGCTTTGTAAAGTGATTGACGCTGCAAATATTGACCTCAAATCATTCGATAACAAAGTTTATGAGATGTTGAATGCAGGGACATTAGAACCTGTTTTAAATACTTTAAAAATCCTGCATGAAGAAAATATTTGGTTTGAGATTACAAATCTGATAGTCCCCGAATGGACTGATAATTTGGATATGATTAAGAAAATGTGTGATTGGCTTGTGGAAAACGGACTTAGGGATTACCCTCTGCATTTCAGCCGTTTTCATCCAACATATAAGTTGAAGCAATTGCCGATGACACCAAGTGTTACTCTCGAAAAAGCAAGGCAAATTGCTTTAGATTCAGGTATTAAGTTTGTTTATATCGGAAA
>CAZBSL010000127.1:7294-8714 GCA_964494265.1 uncultured Bacteroidales bacterium | reverse complement strand
ATTATATCTTTGTCTGTTATTTTTGTATTTTTCGTTATATTATATTTTTTAATTAAACCATTAATTAATAAAACTGTAAGCATGATGGTGGAAGCAATTTTAACCCATTCCGGAATCAAATGTTTATGGTGCATTATTTGAATATTATCGATAAAAAAATCTTTTGGGAAAAAGTTATCAATTAATAAACCAAAGAAAAATGCTCCAATTATTATTGACATCAAATATGCAAAGACAGTAGTTTTTCCGAGTGATTTACTTAAAACCGTAATTGTTGCAGCATTTGTAGCCGGTCCTGCCATTAAAAAAACAAGAGCAGCCCCTGGTGATAATCCTTTTAAAATTAAAACAGCGGCTATTGGAACTGAAGCTGTTGCACAAACATATAAGGGAATAGATGCAAACAAAACAATTATCATGCTTAGAAGTTCATTACCAATAAACCTCAAGAAAAAATCATCGGGAAGGGTAATCGAAATTAATGCTGCAATGGCAAGTCCTATTATAAGCCACTTTGCAATATCTTGCAAAAAAACAACAAAAGCATAGTTTAACATTTTGAAAAACTTATTATTGTTTTTCTCTTGTTTTTTGATTGTTTCGCATGAACAATCTGAGTTTTTTTGTAATCTATTTCTTTTCTTATCAATTAAGTTTGCCAATAAACCGCCGAATATACCGCTAAATAAAGCAACAATCGGGCGAAGAATTGCAAATGGTAATCCAAGAAGTGAGTAGGTTACAAGTATGGAGTCGATACCGGTTTGAGGTGTTGATATCAAAAAAGAAACTGTTGCTCCCTTCGATGAGCCTTCTTTGTAAAACGATATTCCTGTAGGTATAACACCACATGAGCATAATGGTAGGGGTATTCCGAATAATGAAGCTAAAACAACAGATTTGAGATTCCTTTTCCCGAGATATTTATTTATTGCTTGTTTTTTGATGTAGATATGTAGGATTCCGGCAAACAGAAAGCCTAATAAAAGGTAGGGCGACATTTCGTTTGTTAACGAAAATAATTCATTGAAAAAGAGTTTAATATACGTCATTAATTTTAAATTTCAGTATTATGACTTCTATATTCAACCGATCGATTACACTTCATATTAAAATTTATCTATAAGTTAAAGTGAAGTATAAATATTTTATTAACGTAACTGGATAATACCACAACATTTTCGGACCTGACCACTTCATAATCAATATGATTTACTCGCGGTTTTTCTCATTAAAGCAATGAATTTTACAGCTTGAGCAAACAGGTTTGTTAAATTTATAAAAGCAATTACTAATTCTTAAAATTGAATAATTATAAAGATCGGAGCAATCATTACACAATTGTTTTTCTGAGTTATGATGAGATTTACAAAACAAACGTATCATTTTGTAAACTGTATTTTTCTCCCAATTATGTCGT
>CAZBSL010000127.1:3994-7194 GCA_964494265.1 uncultured Bacteroidales bacterium | reverse complement strand
CCCTACTAATTCATAAACAATTCAATGTCATCGTCAACCTCACCTATTCCGGCAATTCCAAAATTATCAACCAAAACATTTACAACATTTGGTGATAAAAATGCGGGTAAAGTTGGCCCGAGATGAATATCTTTCACTCCAAGATAGAGCAAAGCCAAAAGAACAATAACTGCTTTTTGTTCGTACCATGCAATGTTGTAAGCTATCGGCAGATCATTAACATCGTCTAATCCGAAAACTTCTTTTAATTTAAGAGCAATAACAACTAAAGAATAAGAATCATTACATTGTCCGGCATCTAATACTCTCGGAATTCCACCAATATCACCTAACTGAAGTTTATTGTATCGATATTTCGCACAACCTGCTGTAAGAATTACCGTATCTTTTGGTAATTTTTCGGCAAATTCGGTATAATAATTCCTTGATTTCTGGCGGCCATCGCAACCTGCCATTACGAAGAATTTTTTTATTGCACCCGATTTAACTGCATCAACTACTTTGTCGGCCAACTGAATAACTTGATTGTGAGCAAAACCACCAATTATTTCACCTTTTTCAATTTCAATAGGTGATGCACAGGTTTTGGCTAATTCAATGATTTCTGAGAAATCTTTACGTTTACCATCTTCTCTTTCGGCGATGTGTTTTGATCCCGGATAACCTGACGATCCTGTAGTAAAAACTTTATCAGCATATTTAGCATCTTTTTTTGGCGGTACAATACAGTTTGTAGTGAAAAGAATAGGGCCATTAAAACTTTCAAATTCTTCTTTTTGTTTCCACCAAGCATTTCCATAATTTCCGATAAAGTGGGAATACTTCTTAAAAGCAGGATAATAATTTGCAGGTAACATTTCGCTATGAGTGTAAACATCGACTCCTGTTCCTTCGGTTTGGATAAGCAAATCTTCCATATCTCTAAGGTCGTGGCCACTAATTAAAATACCGGGTTTATCGCTAACACCAATATTAACTTTTGTAATTTCGGGATTGCCATAAGTTGTTGTATTTGCTTTATCTAATAGAGCCATTGCATTGACTCCATATTTACCGGTTTCAAGAACGAGAGCAACAAGTTCATCAACACTTAGGTTTTCGTTAGTAGTATCGGCCAGAGCTTTTTGAATAAAAGCATAGAGCGAATTATCTTCATATTTTAGGTTATAAGCGTGCTCAGAATAAGCAGCTAATCCTTTCAATCCGTAAATAACCAACTCACGTAGGCTCCTCACATCTTCATTTTCAGTTGCTAAAACACCTATCGAACTGTTTTTAGCCTCAAATTCTGCAAGTGTATTTCCTGTCCATGTTGCCGATTCATGGAGATTTTCAGGGATTGAACCACCGGCATTTATTAATTCCTTTTTAATTTCTTCTCGGATTTTCAGACCATCTCTGATAGTTTCGACAAAACGATCTTTGTCATAATTGGAATTTGTGATGGTCATAAATAGGCCTTCGAAAGCAAGTTTGTTTGCTTTCTTATTCTCAATTCCTAATTTACGAGCTTCAGTAGCATAAATTGAAACTCCTTTTAATACAAAAATTAATAGATCCTGCATATTAGCGAGGTCTTCTTTTTTGCCGCAAGTACCGGCAATTGTGCAACCTGTTCCTTTGGCTGCTTCCTGACATTGATAACAAAACATACTCATGATTAATAATTTTTTATGTGATTTATAATTATAGTAACTAATTAGTGCCTAAAGTTTAGAGTGCCTAAATTGCCTAAAGTTCATGCTTCTTACTTTTTTTATTAATGATAAGATTTTCATAAGCTTTAGCTATAAATATATGAACTTTTAAGAATCATCTGATCAATCAGCAATTTTGATTGCTTTAAAAAAAACTTTAGGCACTTTTTACTTTAGTACACTTTAAATACTGATTTTACAATATTTTTGTTGCTTTTGTCGGTTTTGGAACTTTTACTACCAAAACCCTTACAACATTTTTTGAATTATTATATATGCAATGGGGAATACCTTTTGGGCTTTCGACCAGGCAATCCTTTTTTACAATTTGTTTTTCTTTTTCTACAAGTATTGTAGCTTCACCTTCGAGGATGTAAAAAAATACATTAACGGGAGTGATATGAGGTTTTAAACTCTCACCTGCCTGAAGTGTTATATGCACAGTTTGCGCTTCATCCTTATCATAAAGTAATCTGGCGTCAACGCCGTGTGGATTATTTTTTATTTCTGTTTTATTAATTTCTTTTATAATCATAATCTATATTTGTTTGGTTATATTCAATAAAAGTACTCTTTAATTATTTATACCCAGTTTTCTTGTAAAATATCTCCCTGAACTCCAACCATAATTAATTTTATCGGGACTTTTCGTTCAGCTTGATCCGAAGCGGTTTTAACCATTTGAATCAGTCCACCGCAGCATGGAACTTCCATAATCATTACCGTAATTGTATTTACTTTAGCTTCATCAATCATTAGCCTAAACTTTTCAATATAGCTTTCGGTGTTTGAATCAAGCTTCGGGCAGGCAATTCCTACACTTTTTCCTTTTAAATATTTTTGATGATAATTTCCAAGTGCAAAAGCTACACAATCGGCTGTAATTACAACATCTGCATTTCTGAAAAAAGGTGCATTAGGGTTGAGTAAGTGCATTTGCACAGGCCATTGCCTGAGTTCCGATTTCGTTTGCGTAGTGTCGATGCTGTTTGTTTCGCAAGCCGGAATATCGAAAGTTCTTTCCATGCTTCCCGGACATCCACAAGCCATTTTTTCATCTTGATTATTCATAATTTCATTATTTTGAATTTTGTTTAAAACTTCGTTTAGATCAAAATTAAGATTATTTTCATTGTTTTTTAAATACGAAATCCCTTCATTGAGAAATCCGGTTTCGTTATGATCTTTAAGATGCTTCAAATGCGCAATAATTACATTTTTTCCTTTTGCTATCATGTCTTCAATTACGGCAGTTTCATTATAAGGTTCAGCTTCACGATGTTCAATAGTAATTGCACCCTCAGGGCAATGACCAATACAAGCACCAAGGCCATCGCACATCAAATCGCTAATCAACCTGACTTTTCCATCAATTACTTGAAGGGCGCCCTCATGGCAGTTCGGAACACATAATCCGCATCCGTTGCATAATTCTTCATCAATTTTTATAATATCTCTTTTCATTTAAAATCTTTTTTAAATTTCTTTTGCAAAAGTAAATTA
>CAZBSL010000127.1:0-3894 GCA_964494265.1 uncultured Bacteroidales bacterium | reverse complement strand
CTCATATCCTTAACTTTATTCATCATCAAATAAAATCTTATCAGCCGGAAGAAATGATTGCGTATAGCGGAGACGAATGCAATAAACTTTATGTTTTAATTGAGGGAAGCATTAGGGGTGAGGTTGTCGATTATAGCGGAAAAGTAATTAAGATTGAAGATGTTGTGGCTCCCGATACATTTGCTGAAGCTTTTTTGTTTGCCGATGACAATAAATTGCTTGTTAATATTGTAGCAAATATTGACACTAAAATTCTAATTATTTTTAAAAACGATTTGTTAAAATTATTCAACTCAAATACAAAAATATTAGAGAATTATTTAAAAATTGTTTCTAACCGTTTTGTAACGGTAACCGGAAAGTTAAAATTTTTATCGCTAAAAACCATAAAAGGAAAGCTCGCATTTTATTTCATGCAAATTTCAAATAAACAGAAAAACAAAACGATTATTCTTGACAAAACCCAACAGCAGTTGGCTGATTACTTTGGAATAACACGCCCTTCCTTAACCCGATCAATAAGAGAGCTTAATAATGAAGGATTAATAAAAGCAAGTGGAAAAACAATTGAAATACTTGAAATGAATGAAATGAAAAGGTGGTTGGTTAATGATTGAGTTATTCTGCAATAAATCAGAAGTAAATGCAATAATTTTCCATATTAATGGTTTTATAATGTGAGTATAACTTATATTTACAATAAATACAGAAATTATATGAAACATAAAGTAATGAAACATAAAGTAATTGTATTAATTATTTTAATAATTTCTTTGATCTTATCAATTAGTGGATTTTTTGTTGACTTTGAGGAAAGAGTTCCAAGTATTGGTGTTAATGTTTTGGACATTTTGTTAATGACAGTTTTGTTTTTTGGTTTTGGTATAATCATTTATTTAATAATGATTTTTATTTCCAAAATGCTTATTAAATAAATTGTTGTAATCTTGAATTGTAGTATTTTTTTTAAGTTAAATTGATTATTTTCTAAAATCACATTAAAAATATAAATTGTTAATAATTCTTTTGTATTTTTGATTAATGGAAAACAGTAAAGTTAACATAGAGAAAATTTTTAATCACTGGGTTGAGACTTCTGATAATGATTACAAGACAATGTTACATCTTTATGAGAAAAAAGATTTCCACTGGGCTTTATTTATTGGTCATATCGTAATTGAAAGACTCTTAAAGGCATTAGTTGTGAAAAACACACAAGATCATCCTCCATATACTCATGATTTAAGAAGACTTGCTAAATTAACTCAAGTAAATTTTCCACCTCATTATATTGATTGTTTAGATACTATTACTACATTTAATCTTAATGCGCGATATGATAGTTATAAACAAGCTTTTTACAAAAAATGTACGCCTGAATTTACTAAAGATTGGATATCTAATATAAAGAAATTAAGAGAATGGATAAAAATGAAGCTATAAAAGCCGCAAAGCGATATATAAATATAGTGAACTGCAAATATCAGGTTGAGAATGTAATTCTTTTTGGTTCCTTTGCAAAAGGAACTAACCATGCTGACAGCGATATTGATTTAGCAATTATTTTCAAATCAATCGATGATGTTATTGATCTACAAATTGAATTAATGAAAATGCGTACTGATAATGATTTGTTAATAGAACCTCATCCTTTTAGTGTATCAGATTTTAATCAATCAAATCCGGTAGTTTCAGAGATATTGAAAAACGGGATTGAGATTGAAAATTATGCAGCCTGATAAATTTATATCCAGCGAGCAGCGATCTCAGATTTTGAAAAACAATCAATTTATTTCTTAATTTTGAATTTTATCAAAACATTAGTGAACCATAAATCATTATTAAATAAATGATAAGATTTAAAATAAATAATAAACAGCATGAATTTTCAGGTGATGGAGATTTAACTTTACTAAAGTATCTTCGTAATGAGTTGAATATTACGTCTGCTAAAGACGGATGTTCTGGACAAGGAGTTTGCGGTGCATGTACGGTCGAAATTAACGGAAAAGCAAAACTTTCGTGCGTAACAAAAATGAAAACCCTTCAAAATTCCGAAATAATTACTATGGAAGGCATACCTGATGCTGTCAGAGAAATTATTGGGAAAGCTTTTGTTGAAAAAGGTGCTGTGCAATGTGGTTTTTGTACTCCGGGATTTATTATGAGAACGAAGGTTTTGTTTCAGGAAAATAAAAACCCGACCCGCGAGGAAATTAAAAAAGCAATGAAACCTAATCTTTGTCGATGTACGGGTTATGTGAAAATTCTTGATGCTATCGAATTTGCTTCAAAATCATTAAATGAAAATAAAAATATTGAGTTTAGTGAAAAATCAGCAAAAATAGGGAAGCCATACCGAAAATATCAGGCCCTTGAAACAGCTCTCGGCAAACGAAATTTTGTTGATGATATTCGTTTTGAAGGAATGTTGCATGCGGCTTTGAAATTTAGCGATCACCCGCGAGCAAAAATTCTAAAAATTGATATTTCAAAAGCTGAAAAACTTGAGGGAGTCGTGAAAATTTTTACTACAAAAGATATTCCGGGAGAGCGTTATACAGGTTTAATTTTTCAGGATTGGCCTTTGATGATAGCCAAAGGAGAAATCACAAATTATATTGGCGACGTTTTGGCAGGAGTGGTGGCACAAACTGAAGAAATTGCCCACCAAGCTGTAGATATAATTGAAGTGGAATATGAAAAATTGGAGGCAGTTGCCGATATGCTTTCTGCAATAAATAGTGATTCTATTCAAGTTCATTCCGGCCTGTCCAATATTCTTGAAAAGTGTATCGTAAAAAATGGAAACGCTCAGAAAAGTATTGAATCATCGGCATTTGTTGCACATAATATTTTTCAGACTCAAAGAATTGAACATGCTTTTTTGGAAACTGAAGCGGCAATTGGGAAATATTTAGGTGATAATAAAATTGAATTATACAGCCAGGGACAAGGTGTTTATGTGGATCGAAAACAGATATCTTCGATTTTGAATTTGCCTGAAGAAAACATAAATGTTATTTTAATTCCAAATGGTGGCGGTTTTGGAGGAAAGGAAGATTTAACTGTTCAAGGGCATGCGGCTTTATTTTCTTATAATTTAAAGGCTTGCGTTAAATTATCATTAACTCGTGAAGAATCTATCAGAATGCATCCCAAGCGACATCCTGTTTATATGGATATGACTCTCGCTTGTGATAAAAAAGGTAAGTTAACAGCTTTGAAACTTTGGGCTGTTGGTGATACCGGAGCTTATGCATCTGTTGGTACAAAAGTTCTTGAACGAGTTGCAGGACACGCTTCGGGAGGATATTATGTGCCGGAAACAGATATAGAGGCAATAACAGCTTACACAAATAATATTCCTTGTGGAGCTATGAGAGGTTTCGGTGCAAATCAGGTTGTTTTTGCTCTCGAAGGTTTGGTTGATGAATTATGTAAAAAGAGTGGCTTCGACCAATGGCAATTCAGGTATGATAATGCCCTGACCGAAGGCCTGAAAACAGCTACCGGGCAAATATTGAAAGCAGGAGTGGGGATCAGGAAAACTTTGCTTGCCGTAAAAGATGAGTTTTATAAAGCTAAGTATGCGGGACTTGCATGCGGAATTAAAAATTCGGGTGTCGGGAACGGAATGATAGACGAAAGCAAAGTTATTATTGAAATTAAATCACCAACCCATATTCTGATTCAACACGGTTGGACTGAAATGGGGCAGGGGGTTCAAAACATGGCAATCCAGACCCTTTGCCAGGAAACAGGAATTAATCCTGATTTCATTGAAGTGAAAATTGAAACAAATGCAGGAATCCCAACCGGAATGACAACTTCGTCGAGGGCGACCGCTTTACTTGGAAATGCTATAATTGATGCTGCAAAAAAAATAAATCA
>CAZBSL010000126.1:3502-8719 GCA_964494265.1 uncultured Bacteroidales bacterium | reverse complement strand
ATATTTCCTTATCACGTACAGACACACAGCAGTGTATCCTTCTTTAGACGCATGGCCGTGCATCCTTCTTTAGACACACGGCCGTGTGTCTATACGGGTAAATTATATTAATATTTTCCCTGTCATTTCTCTCGGGATTTCTATATCCATTATCTTTAGAAGGGTAGGGGCTACGTCGGCAAGAATTCCATTGTTTATATTTTTATATTCATCGGAAACGAGAATACAGGGTACGGGATTTAATGAGTGGGCCGTATTTGGTGAACCGTCAGCATTTTTGGTGTGATCGGCATTTCCATGATCGGCAATTATTAATACCGCATAATTATTTGCTTTAGCGGCTTCAACAACTTCCCGAACGCAAGAATCGACTACATTTACTGCTTTCAGAATAGCCGAATAAATTCCGGTATGCCCGACCATATCACCATTTGCAAAATTCAGGCAAACAAAATCGGCACTCTCTTTATTTAATTCTTTCACTATTGCATCCTTAACTAAAAATGCACTCATCTCAGGTTGAAGGTCGTAAGTAGCTACTTTAGGCGATTGAATTAATATTCTGCTTTCGTTTATAAATTCCTTTTCACGTCCGCCTGAAAAGAAAAAAGTTACATGGGCATATTTCTCGGTTTCGGCAATCCTGATTTGCTTTTTACCTGATCGTGAGATTACTTCACCAATTGTGTTTTTAACATTGTCTTTATCATAGATTACATTAATACCTTTGAAAGATTGATCGTAAGATGTCATTGTATAATAATGCAAATTTAGGGTGTGCATTCCATATTCATGCAAATTATTTTGAGTTAAGGCAAAAGTTATTTGCCTTAAGCGGTCGGTTCGGAAATTAAAACAAATAACAACATCACCTTCCTTAATGTTGCCGATAGGCTGATTGTTTTCATCAACAACTACGATGGGTTTAATAAATTCATCGGTAATTCCTTCATCGTATGATTCTTTAATTGCCGAAATAATATTTTTGGTTTTCTTCCCTATTCCTTTCACCATTAAATCGTAGCCTTGTTTTATACGTTCCCATCGTTTATCGCGATCCATTGTATAGTATCTTCCGGTCAATGAAGCAATTTTTCCGTTTGAATTCTTTAGATGATCCTGAAGCTCTTTTACAAATTTTAATCCGCTTTTTGGATCGGTATCGCGGCCATCGGTAAGCGCATGAATAAAAACATTTTTCAACCCATAATTTTTTGTGATATCGCAAAGTTTAAATAAATGAGTGCTTAACGAATGAACTCCGCCATCGGAAACAAGCCCAATAAAATGTACATTTTTATTATTATTTTTTGCATAAGTAAAAGCCTCGACAAGCTTTGGATTTCTTTCGATGCTGTTATCTTCAATGGCTTTATTTATTTTTACGAGGTCTTGGTAAATTACTCTGCCTGAACCAATGTTTAGGTGTCCGACTTCTGAATTACCCATTTGACCCTCTGGTAAACCAACTTTTTCACCCGAGGTAAGTAATTGTGAATGCGGATATTTTTTCATAAGACTGTCAATGTAAGGTGTGCTACCCTGAAAAATGGCATCAGCTTTTGATTTATCTCCAATTCCCCAGCCATCTAAGATCATTAAAATTGCTTTCATGTGTTTGTGTTTTTTTTCCCGCTCCCGATAGCTATCAGGATCGCTGATTTTCGCTGATGGTTGTTCTGCGTTTTATCTGCGTTTATTTGCGTCATCTGCGGGAGATAAGTTTATTTTTTTCAAAACAAAAATAGTACTGTTTTATTGTATATTTGCTTTGAAGCTTGGAAAATTAGTTAAAATTATGCGAAAAGTCTGGGTTATACCTGATATTCACGGATGTTCTAAAACATTGAGAGCTTTAATTGAAGATATGATAAGGCCTTCAAAATATGACTGGCTATATTTTCTGGGCGATTATATCGACCGGGGTCCCGATTCTAAGGGTGTAATTGATTATCTGATGCATTTGCAGGAGGAAGAATATAATTCAAGGTTTTTGATGGGAAATCATGAAGATGTTTTTATCAGAACATATGATGCGGACTTAAGAAAAAGGAAATTTTTGGGAATAAAATTACCGAATCCGGCGAAAAAGGATTGGTTTGATATGTATGGCCGCTCAACTCTTGACAGCTTTGGCGTTAAAAATATTTCTGATATACCTGAAAAATATATTAAATGGATAAAAAAACTGGAGCCATATATTGAACTTGATAAATATATTTTGGTTCATGCCGGTTTGAATTTCGATATTGAAAATCCTTTTGACGATAAGGAGTCAATGTTGTGGATTCGTGATTATAAAATTATTCCTGAAAAAATCAATCACAAAAAAATCATTCACGGACATACTCCGGTTAGCCTTGAATTTATTTATTTGATGAACAAAAATCGAAATTATCATTTTATTGATTTGGATAATGGATGCTGTTTGGTAAATCATGAAGGTTTTGGAAATTTGGTGGCTTATGAATTGAATTCTAAGGAAATATTAGTGCAAAATAATATTGAATTTTGAAATGAAAATAATAATTTCTTTAAATATCAAGCAACCTAATTCTATTAATTATCGTCTTAACATAAAATATAAAACGAATGATTATGAAAATAATTAGAAATACCATTATTGTAATTATAATTTTATCGACTTTTTTTTCTTGTAAGAAGGACAAAGATAGCATCAAAGCTGAAGGGGAAATAGAGTTTTATTTATTAAAGTCGTTTGAGACAATTGAAAATTCGGCTGAAATTATTGAGTTAACAGTAATAACTAATACAGAAGCATTAATTAATTATTGGGAAATTGAATCATATAATCCCAATACTTACGCATTCAAAATTTCTGATGAAGCAAGAAATCGATTTACCGACCTTGAGTTTTCACCGGATAGATTAGCTTTCGCTCTAAAGGCCAATGAAAAAATTATTTATACAGGATATTTCGTTCCGTGCTACTCATCAGCGATTTGTAATTGGGTTGTAATTGATCCCACAGGAATAGAGTTAAATAGTAAAATGAGTGTGAGATTGGGTTATCCTGGCCCTCCCAATGGAACGACTATTCCTGATAAGAGAAACAATGAGCTTATTATTGCAATACTAAAACGTGATAATAAATTGATTGAATAAAAAAAACCGGTAAGCTTTTGTGCATTACCGGTTGTATTTTTATGATCAGAATGATAGAATAAAGAAATTTTTTTTCACACATTCAATCATTTAAGCATTAATTAAATCATTTTCATCGGATCAACCCATTTTGTGAATTCTTCGTCGGTTACAAGTCCGAGGCCAATTGCTGCCTGGCGAAGTGTAGTTCCTTCAGTATGGGCTTTCTTAGCAATTTTTGCTGCGTTTTCATAACCAATGTAAGTGTTAAGTGAAGTAACCAGCATTAAAGAATTTTCAAGATTATTTTTTATGGCTTCTTTGTTTTCTTCAATTCCGACAGCACAATTGTCGTTGAACGAAACACATGCATCACCAATTAATCTTGCCGACATCAATAAATTGAAAACCATAACGGGTTTAAAAACATTTAGTTGAAAATGCCCGTGGGTTCCACCAACAGCTATTGCCATGTCGTTACCTATCACTTGAGCACAAACCATCGAAAGTGCTTCGCATTGTGTTGGGTTAACTTTTCCGGGCATGATTGATGAGCCGGGTTCGTTAGCCGGAAGACTAATTTCGCCAATTCCACATCGCGGTCCTGAGCCTAATAATCGAATATCGTTGGCAATTTTCAACAGGCTTACTGCCAAAGTTTTTAAGGCTCCCGAGGTTTCAACCATTGCATCATGAGCTGCAAGCGATTCAAATTTGTTAGGAGCTGTAATAAACGGAAATCCGGTTAATTCGGAAATTATTTTTGCAACAAGTTCTGAATATCCGGGAGGTGTATTAATTCCGGTTCCAACGGCTGTTCCACCCAATGCTAATTCTGCAAGATGGCTCAAAGTGTTTTTTAAGGCTACAATTCCGTGATCTAATTGCGAAACATAAGCCGAAAATTCTTGTCCGAGTGTCAAAGGAGTAGCATCCATCAAATGTGTACGGCCAATTTTTACAACTTTGTCAAATTCCGCAGCTTTTTTTGCCAGCGTATTCCTAAGCAATTCAACGCCCGGAATGGTGTTTTCAATAATTAATTTATATGAAGCAATGCTCATAGCAGTTGGGAAAGTGTCGTTAGAAGATTGCGATTTGTTAACATCATCGTTGGGATGAATAAATTTTTGGCCTTCGCCTAATTTACCTCCTTTGAGAACATGAGCACGATTTGAAACAACCTCATTTAAATTCATATTTGATTGTGTTCCTGAGCCTGTTTGCCAAACGACAAGTGGAAAATGCTCATCAAGTTTTCCTTCTAAAATTTCGTCACAGACCTTAGCGATTATTTCTGCTTTTTCATTTGCAAGTACTCCAAGCTCAGCATTTGTTAGTGCTGCTGCTTTTTTCAAATATGCAAATGCTTTAATGATTTCATCAGGCATTTTTTGTCCGCCGATTTTAAAATTGTCTTTCGATCGTTGAGTTTGCGCCCCCCAGTATTTTTCGGCAGGTACTTCAACGTTACCCATTGTGTCTTTTTCTATTCTTTTTTCCATATGTTAATTAATTTGTAAATTGATTTTTTGACTACTAACAATTTGTTAATAGGTTTATGTAAAGGTATTAATTGTCGTTTTGTTCGATTAATTTTTCTTTGTGTTCTGCTTTTCTAATAAGTTCCCTAAGCACGATAATAATTCGTTGAATTCCTGATGCGTTAGTGTCGAATTGATCTTTAGTAATGTATTTTAGTGTATGCGAGACCAGCAGAAGTGCTTCGATTTCATTGGCATTATCTAAAGAAAAATAAAGATATTGAGTTTTATCTTTTTTTAAATGTTGTGATTTCCATTTTGAAATTCCGCTTACAATGTTAATGGCAGATTCTCGAAGTTTTGAAATCAGGCCGTTTTTTTCTTCAATTGGAAAAATTTTTGTCAAGGCATAAATTTCCTTTAAAAAATCAAGGCTTTCCTGCAAGAAAGAGAAATTGTTTTGTTGTTGAATTATTCTCATCTTTTATGTTATTGTTGAATATTTTTATTATTAACTTTTCATAAGTTAATTTATTATTTCTTTCAGCATTTGAGTTATTGTAACTGAATCTTTTTCCATTTTTGAAAAAGCAAACCATTTCTTACCAAGGTCTTTTAGTGAAGCTCC
>CAZBSL010000126.1:0-3402 GCA_964494265.1 uncultured Bacteroidales bacterium | reverse complement strand
GGTCACATTTTGCAACCTTAAAAACTCATGTTCTTCTTTTGTTAATTGAAACCTGAATTCTTTAGGAAATTTATCAATATTTCTTTTTACTGCCTGATTAAGAATTTTGGTTTCAACTTGATATAATTCAGCTAAATCCCTGTCAATCATTACATGAACACTTCGAAAAGTAAAAATCCGATTTTGAATTTCACTTTGTTTTATTATAAAACCCTTTTCGGTCATATATTCCTTAATTACTATGTGGCCGCAATTTGCGACCAGTTTTTTTTATTTTTTATCGAAATTCATCAATCAATAAGTTTTTCCAAATTCCATTAAATATGCTTTAATAAATGCGTTTAGATCACCATCCATCACCGCTTGAACATTTGATGTTTCATGGTTGGTTCTTAAATCTTTAACCATTTTATACGGGTGCATGACATAAGATCGAATTTGTGATCCCCATTCAATTTTTTTCTTTTGTCCTTCGATTTTGGCCTGAGCTTCTTTCTTTTTTCTCATTTCAATTTCGTAGAGTTGCGATTTAAGCATTCTGATTGCTTTTTCTCTGTTTTGCAACTGTGATCGGGTTTCCTGGCATTCAATTATAATTCCTGATGGCTCATGTTTTAGGCGTACTGCCGTTTCAACTTTATTAACATTTTGTCCACCCGGGCCGCCCGCACGAAATGTATCCCAACTTATGTCGTTAGTATTGAGTTCAATATTAATGTTATCATCAATAACAGGATAAGCATAAACCGAAGCAAAAGATGTGTGTCGTTTGTTTGCGGCATCAAAAGGTGATAATCGAACCAGACGATGAACACCATTTTCGCCTTTTAAATTTCCAAAAGCATAGTCGCCTAAAAATTCGAGTGAAACGGATTTGATTCCGGTTTTATCGCCCTCATGAATGTCGAGTTGTTTTATTTTAAATTTATTTCTTTCACCCCAACGAATATACATCCGCATAAGCATTTCTGCCCAGTCGTGGCTTTCGGTTCCGCCTGCTCCCGGATTAATATTTAAAATTGCTCCAAGTTTATCCTCTTCGCCACTTAGCATATTCAAAAATTCGAGGTTTTCAATGTGCTTTAAGGTTTCTTTATATTGCTTGTCAATATCCTCTTCCTTTCCCTCTCCTTCATTATAAAAGTCTAAAATAATTTGTAAATCATCGAAATTATTTTTTGCTTCATCAAAAGAATTTGTCCACTTTTTCTTTTCCTGAATTGTTTTTAACAAGGTTTCGGCATTTTTGGGGTTGCTCCAGAAATTTAAATCTTCAGTTTCTTTTTCTTTTTCTTCAATTTGGGCTTTCTTTTTATCAATGTCAAAGAAACCTCCTTAAGGCATCAAGCCTTAATTTCAAATCTTTAATATTTTCCGGTAATATCATTATTAATATTTAATTATTCGTAGGTTTTTAGTATTTCAGATACAATCGAAGTTTCAAAGCCTCTCGAGTATAAAAACTTCAATGCTTGTCTTTTGTTAACTGCTTTTTTGGAATTCAATTTTTTTGTGAATTTCTTTAAAATTATTTCTTTTATGGTTGAAATATATTCTTTTTGATCAATTTCGCTGAGGGCGATTTGAATATATAGATCGGGAATTTGTTTTTTTCGTAATTCATAAAGAATTTTGTTTTTTCCCCATCCGTTAATTTTGAATTTCCCATTAGCAAAAGACTGTGCATATCTTGCATCACTAATAAAATTATCGTGAATTAATCCTTTTATTATTTTTTCTATTGCATCTTCCTTAAGGTTCCATGTGTTTAATTTTGTCGACACATCATGTAAACATCTTTCGCTGTAACTACAGTAGTTTTGAATTTTTTCAATAATTACATGCAGGTTTTCAGGAGTTTGTTTTTGCATCGATACCTTAATTCTTAAAATTAAAATTCTAAGTGCAAAGGTATCAAATTTTTCTAAAATAACACATGTTTTAAAACAAAATTGTCAGAATATGATTGTTGTATCAGTTTTTTTTTACTTTAGAAGCAAAAGTTTCTCAATCAATTGATTTTTCATATATTTGTAGGCGTTTAAAAATGATAATGTGAATATGTAAACTTAAGCCAATGAAATATTTATTCTTAATAATTTTAGTATTTTTCTCGTTAATTGTGAATTCTCAAGAGTATAAATTCAATGCGAAAATTAAATCTTGCCCTGAAGAAAACATAATCTTGACAAGATTTTTTGGTGATCAAATATTAATAGTCGATTCAATTACTCCCGAAAGATCGGGCGAAATAGAATTTAAATTTCCGGCTAATAGTGCTCCCGGAATGTATCGTTTGGTTTTCCCTGATGAAAAAGTCCTTGATTTTATTTTTAATAAAGAAAATATTGAATTATCATCAAACTACAATTTCTTAATGGATAGTGTAGAGGTAAAAAATTCAAATGAAAACATTCTATTATATAAATATTTGAACCGAAAAAGAGATTTCGAGATTAAGATGGAGTTGATAAGCCCCCTTATTGATTATTATCCGAGAACAGATATGTTTTACTGGAATATTGTATATAAATTCGATGAATTGCAATTCGAATGGCGAGAATATTTAGATAGTTTATCAAAAAATTGTGAGCAGACATATGTAGCCCGAATTTCAAGAATGCAAAAAACGCCTTCGGTTTCATCTGATTTGTCAGGACAGGAAAGATCGGCATTTTTTAAACAGCATTTTTTCGATGACATTAGTTTTGGCGACACAAGCCTTTTCAGAAGCAACGTTTTTTCAGGGAAAATTATTGAATACCTTTCACTTTACAGCAACCCTCGTCTTTCCCAAAGCGAACTGGAAGAGCAATTTATCGACGCTACAAATGTTATTTTGGCTAAAGTATCCGATGACCCGAAAAGCTATGAATTTGTTTTGAATTACCTCGTTAACGGTTTTGAAAAATTTCATTTCGATAAAGTGTTAGAATACATAAGCGAAAACTTTGTGCTTGATGGAAAATGTGAAGATGAAAAACGAAAAAGTATGCTTGAAAAAAGATTGGCAAAATATAAAGAATTAGCCAATGGAAAAGCAGCACCCGAAATAATTATGAATGATATTGACGGAAAAGAGTTTGTTTTATCCCAGCTTGATTCAAAATATACTTTGCTGGTTTTTTGGGCAAGTTGGTGCCCTCATTGTTTGACCGTACTTCCTGAAATTAAAAAACTATACGAAAATGATGATGTAGCTGATTTTGAAGTCGTAGCAATATCTGTTGACACAAGTGCCAATGATTGGAAAGCGGAAATTAAAAAAGGTGGTTTTAATTGGATAAATTGCTCTGATTTGAACGGTTGGAATAGTAAAGCTGCCGATGACTATAATATTTATGCAACCCCTTCGATGGTATTGCTTGATAAAGAAAAAAATATTATTGAAAAACCAATAAC
>CAZBSL010000125.1:3821-8749 GCA_964494265.1 uncultured Bacteroidales bacterium | reverse complement strand
TATGAAAAAATTATTAATGAAAATCACGGGAGATGATCGGATACCCCATTTAAATCATTTTTTTATTTCTCCAGAAAAAATATATTAATTTAGCAGCCGATGATTAATTTTAGTTTATTTTTTTATTTGTCTTTGTGCAATTTAGATTAAAGATGTATGGCTGTTTAAACTGAATATAAATAACACAATAAGAAAATTCATGAATAGAATAATGCAAAAAATACCGAAAATCAATAATTTAAAAAATGGGAAAAAAATGATTCTCAACAAATTAATGATAATATTAATTTGTCAGGCTTTTTTTATTATAAATTATTCAGGTTTTGCTGATACTAATAATTTAATTTCCTTAAAAGCTCAAAATAATCAGGATCAGGATGAAAACGAAAGTTATTCTGTCACAAACGAAGATATTATTTATAAAAATAATATAAAAACAGTTTTATTATATAAAAATGGTTTTGAGTTTTCGCAGCCCATAATAACTTTATTTGCAAACGAAAAATTAAAGCTTTCATTTGATGATCTTATTGATGTAGTTAAAACTTATAGATATACGTTGGTTCATTGTGATGCTAACTGGGAAACCTCAGATATTCAACAAAATGAATATATTGAAGGATTTACGGATGATGTTATTGAAGATTATCAGTTTTCATTTAATACTTTAATTCCATATATACATTATGAACTCATTTTTCCGAATCAATATTTAAAACCCACAATTTCAGGAAATTATATTCTTAAAGTATTTCTGGATAATGATGATGAAGAAAACGTTGCCTTTACAATGCGTTTTATGGTGGTGAATCCAAAAGTTGTGATTGAAGCTAAAGTCAAAAGAGCTGTGCATGTTAAGGATATGGATTCTAAACAGGAAATCGATTTTTGGATAAATACAAATGGATTGTTTATACCGGCACCTTATAGGGATTTGAAAGTTGTTTTAAGGCAAAACGGAAGATGGGATAATATAATTTCTAATCTTGAACCGAGGATAATAAATCGCGATCAACTGGATTATAATTATGATGGAAAAATAGTATTCAATGCCGGTAATGAGTTTCGACAATTTGATTTTAAAAGTTTGAAATACAATTCCGAAAGAATAAGAAAGATTAAGCGTGAATATGATGGATACGATATTTTTCTTAGAGATGATGTCAGCCGGCCCTTTAAAATATACATTTCTGAAAAAGATATAAATGGTAAGAAATTCATTAAAACCGAAGATGCCAACAATTCCGATATCGACGCCGAATATGCACGCGTTCACTTCTCACTTCCTTATCAGGCTCCACTTTATGATGGAAATCTTTATGTTTTCGGCAGTTTAACAAACTGGAATTTTACCCCAGAGGGATTAATGAAATTTAATTATGAGAATCATCATTATGAAACAACAATGCTTTTAAAACAAGGATATTATGAATACGTTTATATGTTTCATAAAACGGGTTCGCAAGTCGGTGATGTAACTTTCATCGAAGGAAATCATTATGAAACTTCAAACGATTATTTAATTTGTGTTTACTTTCGACAAGCCGGTACATTTTATGATAAATTAATTGCAGTTAAAGAAATTTCATTTCCATAAAAATTAAAGACTAAAATCTCAATATTGGAAAAAAATACCAATCATGGAATCCTATAAAATCTTAATGATCATCAAGCCAAATAATTAAAATTTGGTGTATTAGTTGTAAATAATAAAATCTAATTTATTTAAGTTATGAATAAAATAATTAAAACAAATCTTAAACAAGAAATATATTTAATATTCTTTATATTGATGTTTTCTTTAGTGGTTACGTCATGCCGGAAAAACGATAATTCAGATAATGAAGGTGAATCGGCGAAACCAATGGATGAACTTGTTGTTGATTCGCAATTTAAATGGGAAACAGCAAAAAACATAGGTGTAAAAATAATTACAAAGGATAATCAAAACGAAGTACTTCCAAATGCTATTGTAAAAGTTTATACTGACTTTCCCGAAGATGGAGGCCTCTTAATGCTTAAGGGTGTTACCGATGAAAACGGAGAATTTCAATCGACAAGGCCAATACCTAAATATTTGAACGAAATAGTCCTCGCTACCGAGCAAATCGGACTGGTAAATTTTGTTAAAATTCCGGTAGTTGACAATGAAGTTGAATATACTTTTGGAGGTAAAATAAATTTATACAAATCGAGTGTTTCATTACTTCCAAAAAGTACTAATAGTTCAATTAAATTTTTAGGCACATATAATAATCAAGGAGTTCCTGATTATTTAGAACCTGAAAATGATATTATTTCTGCAGATTTCTTACAAGACATTAATAATAGTCTTCCTGAAGGACAACATGTCGTAAATGTTCATCCTGAATATTTATCGGTTGATTATGAGCATGATCTCTTATTGGAATGTGGCGCCTCTGTTTGGATTACATTTATTCACGAGGGAGCAGGATATAAAAATGTTCTGGGATTTTATACTTATAACATAAATTCGCCTCCTTCATCAAGTGATGATATTGATACTATCACAATAATATACCCAAATGTTTCTTATCAGGGAAGTGGGGGTGGACTTCAATCGGGTAATAAAGTTAAGATTGGTGAATTCCCTGATAATACGGGTATAGGTTGGGTGCTGATTGCCAACGGATGGAGCAATGGAACAGTTACCGATGGTTTAAATTATTATTATTCTGATAGGGAATTTAACCCTGAATCAAATCCTGAATTGCAACAGCATAGTGTGATTGTTTACGATCCGGGACGTGAGAGAATGATACTTGGTTTTGAAGATATTCAACGAGACAATCAAGGTGGCGACCCCTATACTTGCGATCATGATTTTAATGATGCTATTTTCTTCATTACGGTTGATCCTAATCCATGTACAATTCTTGATTTTCCGGTAATTGATTATACAGGAAGTGATTCCGACAATGATGGCGTTTCCGATTATTTTGATGATTATCCTGATAATACAAATTATGCTTTTAATAATTATTATCCATGTAGTGTCGAATTCGGTACTTTGGCTTTTGAGGATTTATGGCCCGGTGTCGGTGATTACGATTTTAACGACCTTGTTTTAGATTACCAGTTTAATCAAATTACTAACGGTGATAATCGTATTGCACACATTGACGCTAAGCTTGTTGTTGTTGCAACAGGTGCATATTTTTTAAATGGATTTGGATTTCAGTTACCGATAGCTCCTACAGAAGTAACTAATGTTAGCGGTTACGATCTGCAGGAAAATTATATCACTCTTGATCCCTCAAATAATCTTGAAGCCGGTCAAAGTAAAGCAACGGTCATTGTTTATGATAATTCTTTCAATATTTTGCCTGATCCGGGTGGACCTGGAATTGGTGTAAATACTGCTCCTGAAAAACAATATGTCATTCCTGATGATACCCTTAATATCTCTATCGATCTTGCAAATGTATTTACAAGTGAAGAATTAGGAAGCCCGCCATATAATCCTTTCCTGATCGTTAATGAGCAAAGAGATTATGAAGTTCATCTTCCTAATTTTGCACCTACTGATCTGGCTGATCCGAATTTATTTGGAACAAAGGATGATGATAGCGACCCGGGTACAGGGCGTTATTATAAAACATATTCAAATTTACCATGGGCAATAAATCTTTTTTATGCATTTGAATACCCTATAGAGAAAGCACAAATAAATCAAGCTCATTTAAAATTTTCAGACTGGGCTGAATCTAATGGATCAATCAGAAATGATTGGTATTTGGATTTACCTGATTACCGGGATGATGATAAAATATATTCAAAGCCTGCTCAATAGGCTATTGATTGGTGTAGTTTTTTGGTTAATAGGTTGTAGCCCGGGTGATTCCGGGCTTTTTTTGTTATGTATAGATGATATAGAACTTCAGAACTCAGTAAATTTGCAATTTATTCGAATTTCGATTGATTTTCCCATTACATCAAAATTACTGAGTTCTGAACTTAAAATACAGCAACTTTGATTATTGCAAAAGTTTATTTCTAAAAAAAATCAAATACCTTGAAATGTTTGAGTTATAAATTAAACAAAAAGCGCTAAGTCAATAATGAATTGTTATTGGATGCGAAACTTTCAGGAATATAATTATCATAACTCAAACATGCCTCAGTAGCAAATTCAATTCCCGAATTAATTATTCTCTCCCAATTTTCAATCGAAAGACTATTAATATCTTTCTTTTTAATCTTGTTTTTAATTATTGCATAAATTATTCCGGCATTAAAACTATCACCCGCACCAATTGTGCTGATGGGCTTGATTTTCGGAACTTTAAAATCTTTTCTTAATAAATTTGCAAAAAGCTGAACACCATTATTACTTTGTGTATAAATCAAATTCGCATGACTTTTGGCAGTAATTTTTTTATAAACGTCAATAGGGTTTGAAGTGTCAAAAATCGTAGTGAAATCTTCATCCGAGGCTCTGATAATATCTGCAATGTTTATGTTTTCAAATATAAAATCAATTAATTCATTGATTTTGTTTTTATGAGGTTTACGAATATTCGGATCATAAATTATTATTGCATTATTTTTTGCAGCGGCATTAACAAAATCAAATACATGCTTTCTGACCTCAGGAGTTAATGAGTAAAACGAACCAAACAAAACAATATCATCACAATTCACAACAGGCAGTGGAGAGGCAAATCTATTTTTCGGGTAGTTCTTATAAAATGAATATGATGCATTTTTTTTATCATCTAAAAAGGCTGTTGAAATTGCCGTTTGGCCATTTGTAAATTTACTTATGTAATTGGTAGAAACTTTGTTTTTATTAAGAAAATCTTCGGTTATTTTTCCGATTTTATCATTTGCGAATTCACTTATTAATGAAACTGGAATATTCATTCTTCCAAGAGAAACTGCTGTATTTAACATAGCTCCTCCAG
>CAZBSL010000125.1:2152-3721 GCA_964494265.1 uncultured Bacteroidales bacterium | reverse complement strand
TTCACTTTCACTAAAAACAATAGCTTCATAAGTAAAAATATCGGCATTTTTCCAACCTTTCCAACCTATTCCTGCTTTGTCGCGGCTGCAATGCCCTAAAAATTCATCTTTTGTCCAGCCGGTTTCTGTAGCAACCTGAGGTAGGAATGTTCCCGATGAATAGCCTTTTTTTATGTAAATTCCATGTTTTCCCAATTCAATTTCATCAACAGATTCAATTTTTTTCATAGGAGTTAAAACAGAAATTTCAATATCGAGATCGTCAATTTCGTCCGCCTTAACTTGTGGGAAACGTGAGTCCTGAGTAGAAGAAGAAATTGCCATGTTTTTTACAACTTTGATCAAAGATTCTTCTGCAGAAAATCTTCCTATACAACCTCTTAAATTCCCATCCTTGTGAAGTGTAACAAAAGCTCCGCATTTTTTATTTAAATTTTCAGAATAATTCTTTGGGTCAAAATCAGGAATCACTTTTTTGGTAATATAACTTGTAATGGTTTTTCGTGCAATAGACAAAAGGTCTTTTTTATCTTTCTCATTAAGCTCAAAATCAGAATTCGTTGAGTTTGATTTTGTGTTTTGTGTAACAGCAAACGAATAATATCCGACAACTCTATCTTTTTCACCATAATGCGAATCACCTGAATTTTTATACTGAATCGGGTTGAATTCAATGCCGGAAATGTTTTCAGTAATGTATAAAAGTGTAAGCACCGATGTCCAGCCGCATAAGCTTGTTGCAAGATTAAAAATTCCCTTTTCAGAATTCGTCTCAAGGGTTTCCAATAAATTTTCGGGTAAATTCGATTCGATAGCTTTTGCTGTTAGCCCATCAATTTTAGTGGCATCAGAATATGATGGATAATGTGAGAAATCGGTTGAGATAATAAATAAATTTTCTTTATTGAAATATGGTTTCAAAACTTCAGCGATCTTTTTACATTCTTTTGCCGAATTGGTTCCAAGTAGAACGGGAATGATTTTGAAATCTTTATTTAAAATATGTTGCAAAAAAGGAAGCTGTATTTCAAGACTATGCTCTTGTTGATGAGCCTGATTATTAAAAGAAAAAATATCGTTTTCAGAAATAAGTTTTGTTGCCAAAGGAATATCAACATTAACGGTTCCTAAGGGAGTGATATAATTTCCAATATTATAGATAGAAGCACCTTTGTATCTTGAAGAATGGCTCGATGCAAGTACAAAAATATTTTTATATTGTTTGTTTCTGTCGATTTGATTGAAAGCTGAGGCGGCTGTCTCACCCGAAAAAACAAGCCCGGCATGAGGAGAAATAATTGCCAGAATATTTTTTAAATTTTTATCGGCAACAGCCTCATTAAATAGTTTTTTCAAAGTTCCTTCAAGCTCCGTTTTACCGGATGGATAAAATCCCCTCGTGCAATAAGGCTGGCGATCAATTAATTTTTTATTTGAGTTTTTCATATCGTTTTGTGAGTTACAGCTATAATTAATTACAAACAGAAGTAATAAAATAAAGTTAATTGTTTTAATTCTATACATAATTTTCGTAATATTGAAAATTGCGTTTATAATTTAACAAAGATA
>CAZBSL010000125.1:0-2052 GCA_964494265.1 uncultured Bacteroidales bacterium | reverse complement strand
ATTTCTTCAATTTCATCCCAGATAATTCTACTGAGAATTTTTTTATCGGTTTTTCTTGGAAATGAGTTGGTTTTAGGTATAATTCTTGCAAATTGGATGTTGTTAACAGCGACCGGATCATATTTTGGAAAGTTTCTTATAAAAAAATCAAAAATCAAAATCACGATAATTATTGTGATGCAATTTTGTATTGCTGTTTTCCCGATACTTACAGGATTTTTAATATACTTATCAAAAAGCATAATTTCACCTCCCGGACTTATTTTTGGTATTACTGAAATATTGCTTTCGTCGTTTATTATTCTATTGCCCTATTGTCTTGTTTCCGGAGCTTTGTTCACAGTATTTTCATCTGTTTATTCTGAAAGTTGCCAAAGAAATTTGATTTTTAAAACCTATTCATTGGAATCACTCGGAAGTATAATTGGAGGATTGGTTTTCAGCCTTGTTTTGGTTTTCTTTTTCGAGGCATTTCAAAGCCTTAAAATATTTATGTTTATCAGTTTGATTGCTGCAATTTTATTTTCATTCTATTCTGAAAAATCTTTATTGAAATGGTTTTCGATAATAACTTCTGTGATAATAATTTTTGTTTTTTTTAATATAGATTTTGATAAGATTTCAACGGAATATTTATTTCCAGGCCAAAATATTCTATTTCAAAAAGAAACTCCTTATGGAAAAATGGTTGTAAGCGAAACAGATGGCCAAATTAATTTTTATGAAAATGGAAATTTATTGTTTTCGCTTCCAAATGTTATAGAAAATGAAGAACTTGTACATTACTCTTTAATTCAGCATAATAATCCTGAAAATGTTTTATTGATCTCGGGCGGAGTTTCAGGTATTATTCAAGAGATTGAAAAATATGAAGTCAAAAATATTGATTATGTTGATATTAATCCGGATATCATTGATATTGCCGAAAAACAAGGAATTTGGAAAAAGGATGAGATTGTAAAGGTTTGGAATAAGGATGCCGGATTGTTTGTAAAAAATGCTTCTGACAATATTTATGATGTAGTATTAGTCAATCTTCAGGAGCCTAATACTGCTGGGCTTAACAGATTTTATACAAATGAATTTTTTGAAGAATTGAAAAGAATAACTACAAAAAATGCGGTGATTGTCTTAAGTTTACCTTCAACGGCAAATTATTTTAGCGAAGAAGCAAAAAAAATACATTCAGTAATATATAATACTTTAAACAATGATTTTAAAAAGGTAATAATAATTCCGGGTGAAAGAAATTATTTCATTGCCTCCGATGGGGATTTATCTCTCGAGATTGCTGAAATGGTGAACAGAAAAAATATAGAAAATACCTATGTAAATCAATATTTTATTCAAGATAATTTATTAAAATTAAGAAGCGAATATTTAATCGAAAATCTGGATTCATCTGCTGAAATAAACTATGATTTTAAACCTGTTTCTTATTATAGGCAAATTGTTTATTGGATGGCTCATTTCGGAACAAGCTACTGGTATTTTTTAATTGCGTTGCCTGTTTTGATTGCCTTTATGTTTTTTAAATTCAGAACTATAGATTTGGGAATGTTTGGAGCAGGTTTTAGTGCTTCTTCAATTGAGTTTCTATTGTTGATTTCTTTCCAGATTATTTACGGATATGTTTATCAGGTGCTTGGTATTATTATCACAGTTTTTATGATAGGATTGGCAATAGGTTCTGCTTATTATAATAAATTTCTGAAAAAAATTAATTTGAATTCTTTCATCAAAATTCAAATTCTGATTGCTTTGTATTCTGTTTTGTTTCCATTCATTATTTTATTATTAAATAAGTTAAATGTCAGCACCGTAGCTGTTTATTTTGTTTTCTTTTTGCTTACATTAATAATATCAATATTAACAGGTTTGCAATTTTCATTAGCATCAAAACTCAAAAAAGAACAAATTTCGGTAATAGCATCAAAAACTTATGCAGCCGACCTAATAGGATCGGCTGCAGGTATGATTTTGGCCTCGGTTATTTTATTTCCTTTACTCGGAATAGTGAATCTTTGCTTATTAATTGGCGGATTCAACTTT
>CAZBSL010000124.1:4786-8846 GCA_964494265.1 uncultured Bacteroidales bacterium | reverse complement strand
AAAAAATCCGATATTAATACTTAACACAAGATTTAATAAAAAGATAAATAATAAAGATAAAGGGGCGAGAGTCCAACGAAGGACGCGGTGAGAAATATATTGGAATGAAAGAACTCCATATTTAAAAGGATTTAATAATTCAGGTAGTCGTAATATCGATTGAATTCCACCTGCCGAAATTCTGATTTTTCGTTTTAATTCTTCTTCAACATTAGCCGAGGCAGTTTCAATTGCATAGGCTTCAGGATTGTATTGAATTGTATAACCTTTTTTTGCTACTCGTAGCGAGATTATAAAATCGTCGAGAAGGGTATCTTTTTCAACATGTTGATACAATTCGGAACGGATAGCGAAAAGCTCGCCTGCTGCTCCGACAACCGAATATAATTCGGCGTCCCATTTTTTTAAAGTAGATTCATATTTCCAGTAAATTCCTTCGCCGGCGCCGGCTGCTGCATCTTTTCCTTTTTGATAAATTCGTTTTTCGCCCGAAACACAACCTACTTTCGGGTTTCTGAACAGCTTGACAATTTCTTTTACTGCATCTTTTCCAAGAGTTGTGTTTCCGTCAGAAAAAATCACAATTGGAGTATCAACAAAATCCATACCTCTGTTCATTGCAGCAATTTTTCCGGCACGTTCATCTTTGTGATAAACCGTAACACCGTCATATTTCTTTAATAATTCGGGAGTTCCATCATCAGAACCGTCAGTTACCCAAACATTTTTTATTTTTTCCTTCGGATATGACTGTTCCAAGGAGTTTTTAACTTTCGCATCAATATAATCCTTTTCATTGTAGGCAGCTACAAGCAACGTTACTTCCGGTTCGTAATCTTCATTTCCTTTGAAAATTTTTCTTAAACCAAGCATACGGCGAATTTTTATTATTATAAACAATAAAATTCCATAACCAAGATATGCATAAAATACAATAAAAATTAAAACCCATAATATAATTTTAACAGCTTCCATACTAATTATTTAAATTTTAATTATTGTTTTTTGAATTACTAATATAATTGATAATTTTTTCGGAATAAATTTTATTTGCAAGAGGGCTTGGGTGTCCGTCATGTGGCAAATTTACATATTCTTTTGATTTAGGGACAGAAATATCAAGCATATTTATATTTTTTGAATTACAAAATTCCAACATATTTAATGTTTCCTGATCGGGGAAAATCCCGGCAACAATAAATTCGATATTGTTTTCTATACAAATTTCATTGATTTTTAATAATATTTTTTTTGTAATTTCCTTATCATCAGAAAATTTTCCGTCGAAATATAAATAAACGTTTTCCAAAAAATTAACAACAGCAAGTTTGTCGGCGAAGAAAAATTCTTCATAAACTATAGTATCAATATTGTGAATTTGCAATTCATTATTATCGTTTAGGCTTGCATATGGTTGGCTTAAAGGGCCAAGGAAGTTCATTGAAGTAACTGCTTTTTTACGCCTGGCCGAAAATGCATTCCTCATATCATGAAAGGATGCATAAAAAATTATTATCTTTTCAGGTTTTTGTTGAGTTTTCAAGGCTTGCAAAATCTGAAGCAATGAATGTATGGTTCCATATCCGCTAACACCAAAATTAATTATTTCATAATCATTATGAAAATGATCTTGTACCAGCCAAGCAAATGTTTCAGAATCGTTAATTGACCAACCATGTGTTATTGAACCGCCCATCATCCAAATTTTTGGTAAATCGACAAACAAGCTATCGTCGGCGATCGGATGAGTAATACGTAAAGCGTTATCGTTATGACTTGTAACAAAAGTATAATTACCATTTAAAGTTATTTTGTAAACACCGGGCAGATGAGTATAACCCAGAATATTGTCTTTTTTAAAGTATGTATTTCCGGGCTCAACAACAATATTCAGTTTTGGTTTATCAGCCGAACTTGAAAAGCCAAGGACCCTTAATGCAATTTCAGCTACTACAAAAATTACTATAATAAGAATCAAAATTATTAATAAATAAAACTTAGTTTTTTTTGCCATGGCAATTAATTTTTAAAATTGTTCTGACAAATTTACTTTAATATTATGGAAATGCAAAATTATCTTATTTACTTCCTTTTTAAGTAGAAATAATTTTGATAATAGATCAGTTTTTCAAAAATTAAACAACTGTAACTTACCAGTTTATTGGAATTCTATAACTATCAGGTAATTTGCAGAAATATTCTCACCTTTATTTCTTTTCAAAAACATTATTCAAATTTATTACTTGAAACCTCTAAAATAGTTTGAATATTCATTTTTTCAATTACAGAAATCTTGTCATTCACATCTTCGTATTTAGGTGTGTACCAATCTTTATACGAAAAATATTCTTTCCATTTATCAGTTTTAAAGATGTAACCTCGGTTGGCAAAAATTTCATTTCGCATTATATCAAGCTGCTGTTTTGACAGGTCTTCTATTTCGTTCTTTTTTAATAATTTTGTTGTAGATATTGGATATTTACGATTTTTTGATGCTTGATTCATATAAACTTTTTTATACCCTAATTCATAAATCAAATAATATTCGTACTTCTCACTTAATATAGTTTCAACACCTGTATATCCATCTGTATCAGAACTTCCGCTATAAACTTCTAATATCGAATCATAATAATAGTTTAAATAGCAGAAATTTCCACGACCAATCTTATAAAGTGCATTCCCTATGTATGTTGTTTTAGGTTTGTTATTATTATTAAATGTAAATACTATAAATGTTTCGCTAGAACCTGCAAATGCTGCATCAAATTCAATTATCCCGGTAATATTTTTTTTATCATTAAGAATACCAATTGCATATGTTGATGATATATATTCAGGAAACAGTTCTTCATTAAAGATTTTCTTTGATAATTCTAAAGGTATTCTTTCGTTTTTAACAGTATTAATCTTTGTTGAATCAATAATATTAAAATAACTGATAAACTTATCAAAATCATCGGTAGTCATTATTTGTGAAAAAGAATTTATAAAAATGAATGTTGATAAAATTTGCAGTAAAATTGCTTTTTTCATATGTCTATATTTTACTGTTTAGTTTATTTCCTTCATAAACAAAGTTAGAAATATTATCGTTTATTTGATCTGTTGTATATTTTATTCTAAATTTATTTCCTTTATTTCAAGGAAGCGAATCACACTTCAAAAGCCCAAAGCCATTAATTTCAACCGTTTAATTAGCCGTGAATGTTCAAGTATTTTTTTTGCATATTTCATCATACTTCTGCGTTTTTAAAAATAATCGCGGGCGCTTCATTACAATACATTCCTTTCTATTTTTTTTGTTTTTATAAGGATTAGCATCATTCAAATATTACTTTTTGATTTCCCTGAAAGCTTTTCCTAAGTATTTAACAATATCGCCTGCGATCATTGCTTCCTGACCTATTATTTTTGCGGCATAATCGCCAGCCATTCCATGCAAAAAAACACCAAGTATTGAAGCAATTTTCGGATGATAATTTTGAGCAAGTAAGCCGAGTATAATGCCGGTTAAAACGTCTCCGCTACCCGCTGTTGCCATTCCGGGATTACCCGAAGAATTAAAAAAGCAATTTCCGTCGGGGCATGTAATTGCAGTATAGGCTCCTTTCAAAACCAGATAACAATTAAATTTCACAGAAAATTGTTTTTGCATTTCATTGCGGTCGAAATTGTTTTTTGATTTGCCAACAAGCCGCTCAAATTCTTTTGGATGAGGTGTAAAAATGCAATTTTGGGGGATGAAATGTAACCATGTTTTATTTTCGGAAATAATATTTATTGCATCGGCATCGAACAATAAAGGGATATTTGAGTTTTGAATTAATAATTTTAAGGCTGTCTGTGTTAACTCGTTGTTTCCAATGCCGGGGCCAATGCCAATTGCATTATAAAAAGAAATATCCGGTGATTTGGTAAAAAAATCAGTTGATTTGTCAATGCTTGCCATTGCTTCAGGTACACATGTCTGAATAATTTCATAAGCTTTTTTAGGAATATGCGAAGTCAGTAAACCAGCTCCCGAGCGAAGGCAAGCCTCTGATGCAAGAACAGCAGC
>CAZBSL010000124.1:2418-4686 GCA_964494265.1 uncultured Bacteroidales bacterium | reverse complement strand
ACTGCAAATATCACTAAATAAACCGGAAGGAACATCGATGGAAACTATTATTGCCTTACTTGAATTTATTTGATTAATTACATCAGCAACAAATCCTTTTATCGGTTTCGATAATCCAGAACCAAAAATTGCATCCACAATTACCTCATCCTTTGAAATTTCGGGAAGTTTTTCGTTTTCATAACAATTAATTATTTTAACATCCTGGTATTTTCCTATTCGGTGAAAGTTAATTTCAAAATCTTTAGATGCTTTATCGGTAAATCGTAATATTATAACTTCAACCGAGAATTTTTCGTCGGCCAATAGTCGGGCAACAGACAAACCATCACCCCCATTGTTTCCGGGCCCGCAAAAAACTTTGATTTTCTTGCTTTTACTAATATTTTTTATAATCCAATCCGAACATGTTGTTGCTGCCCTCTCCATAAGGTCAATCGAAAGAATCGGTTCGTTTTCGATAGTAAAAGCATCGGCTTCTCTAACTTTTTCAATTGGAAGTATTTTCATGGATTTATATTTTTGTAGTTATCACAATATTATTTGATTACAATTTTTTAAATTTAGATGCGGAAATGAAAAATTAGAAATTTTGCATTTTTCTGAATTTTTGATTTCCAATTTCATTTTTAACAAATTTCATCCTCACTAATAAATAAAACTAAAGAAAAAAAAATATGTTGTTAAACATATGAATATTTTGAAGACAGAAAATATTTTTACATTTAATTTCATACTTTAAATTGTAGTTTTGCAAAAAAAACAATAATGAGAAACAGAAAGCCAAATTTACCTGTTTTCGAGAATATCGAAATTATTGATGCAGGGTCTGAGGGAAAAGCAGTTGCAAGAATTGATGATAAAGTTATATTTATTCCATATTGTGTTCCGGGCGATATTGTTGATGTTAAAATAGTAAAAAAGCGTAAATCATATTTGGAGGGTAAAGTCATAAAAATTCATAAATATTCTGATTTGAGAGTTGAACCTGCTTGCTCACATTTTGGTTTATGTGGAGGCTGCAAGTGGCAGAATATGAATTATGAAAAACAATTGTTTTACAAACAAAAACAAGTATTTGATAATTTTACAAGAATAGGAAAATTTGAATTTCCGGAGATTTTACCCATTATACCCTCAATAAATCAGTATTATTATAGAAATAAAATTGAATTTACTTTTTCAAATAAAAAATGGCTTACGGATTTATCGATGGAAGAAACCGAGTCTAAGGAAAGGACTATGAATGGATTAGGCTTTCATATTCCCGGAATGTACAACCGAATAGTTGACATTGAACATTGTTATCTACAAAAAGAACCTACAAATGAAATTCGTCTTGCAATAAAAAAGTTTGCCCTCGAAAATAATTTGACATTCTACAATATTAACAAATGGGAAGGATTATTGCGAAATCTAATTATCAGAAATACCTCGACCGGCGAATTGATGATTATTATGATTTTCAGACATAATGAAAAGGAAAACATTAAGAAATTGATGGGTTTTATTGCCGAAAAATTTCCTGAAATCACTTCTTTGATGTATATCATAAATGAGAAAAAAAACGATGACCTCTCCGATCAACAACCTATTTTGTTTAATGGAAAAGATTATATTGTTGAAAAAATGAGTATTAATTCGGGTGTGGAGAGCAAAACTCTTGAATTCAAAATCGGGCCGCTATCATTTTTTCAAACAAACTCATTGCAGGCAAATAAATTATACGAAACAGTTTTAAATTTTGCGGAATTCAAAGGTGATGAAACTGTTTATGACCTTTATACAGGAACTGGTACAATTGCAAATTATATTTCGTTTTCAGTAAAAAAAGTTATAGGAATTGAGTATGTGGAATCATCGGTTCAGGATGCGAAAGTAAACACTATTCTCAATAAAATTACTAATATTGAGTTTTTTGCCGGAATAATGGAAAAGATTCTAAATGAAGATTTTTTCGAAAAACGCGGCAAACCTCAAGTGATTATCACCGACCCCCCGAGATCCGGAATGCATGAAAAAGTTATAAAACAAATTTTACAGGTTCAACCTGACAGGATTGTTTATGTCAGTTGCAATCCTGCTACCCAAGCTCGTGATATTGCTCTGATGGATAAGGATTATTATGTTGACAAAGTTCAGCCTGTTGATATGTTTCCACAAACTCATCATGTTGAGAATGTTGTTTTATTAAGAAAAAGAATTTGAGAATTGAGATTTTTTATGGTACGCTGATTTAACTGATTGGACTGATTTGTTATGACAAAA
>CAZBSL010000124.1:0-2318 GCA_964494265.1 uncultured Bacteroidales bacterium | reverse complement strand
GGGCCGTTTATCATATTTTTCGATAAGGATTTTTTATTCATTCTGTTTAAAATCAAATCAAGGCCATGAGTGGGAAATATACCACGAATAAGAACTGCATGTGGTATATTAGCCTTGTTTGTTACAATATTAAACAAGGAATGAATTCCATAGCATAAATAAATATAGGCAATTCCTCCTTTACGGAACATAATTTCAGTTCGTTTCGTTTTTCTACCTGAATACGCATGAGAGGCTTTGTCAGTTATTCCCTCATAAGCTTCGGTTTCGGTAATTATTCCGCCGCTTATTTCCCCATTGACTTTTGTAAATAAGTGTTTTCCAATTAATTTTCGAGCAACTTCAACTACATTTTCAGACAAATAAAATTCTTTTTGGATTATCATTTTGCTGTTTATATTGACTTCAGAAATTATAACCACCTATATTTATTCTCCGAATTTTTTATAATTTTATTATTGTCTTCCAACCATTGTATGACTTTAATTATTTTATTTTCAGGAATTTTAGGATTAATTTCTATGATTTCATTAATCGAAAGAGGATTGAAAATCAGGCCGGGTTTTATAAAGTCAACAATATTAGAAAATTCAAATTCGCTTAGTTCTACTTTGTTTCTCTCAATACATACATCACATTTTCCACATCTTTTAACATCATCTTCATCGAAATAAGATAATAATAATTGACTGCGACATTTATTTGAAGACTCTGCATAATTTATCATAAAATCCAATCTTTTGGCGGCTTCAGTTTTGCGAATCTTGTAATTTTCGTTAGAAATATAAATGTCTTTTGAATCAATGCGTTCACAACAATAAATTATCTCGGGCTTAGTTTTTCGTGGTATATAAGTAAGAATATCAAATTTTTGCAATCTTGAAAAGTAGGCCACTACTTCTTCAGTTGATAAACCTGTATGCCGAGAAACTTCTGATTCGTATATGTTTACAAAATCAGTAAACAATCCGCTATAAGACCGCAATAATGTTTTTAAGAAATTATCATAATTTTTGTTTTCAACCTGAAATTTATAAAGATCCATTTTATTAAGCCCTAAGTGAACTTTTGAAGGCGAGTTTATTGTCTCATTCAAAATTATATAACCTTCTTTTTCAAGAAATTTAAGAGAATTATATGTAGTGGGTAGAGGGAAATTATAGTTTTGACAAAATGTACTAATATCAAATTCAAAACTTGTATTTTTTCCGGTTCCGACAGCAAGTTGAAAATAATTTCCCAAAGCTTGATAAACAGCCTTTATGAATTTGATTTCGGGATAAGCAAAATGAAAATATTTTTTGGCATCAATAATGTCTGACTTTTCAAATAACAAAATTGAATAAGACTTTTTTCCATCTCTCCCTGCCCGGCCGGCTTCTTGAAAATATCTTTCGGGGCAATCGGGCAGATCAATATGAACAACAAATCTAACATCAGCTTTATCAATTCCCATTCCAAAAGCATTCGTTGCAACAATTACTCTTGTTTTTCCAATTGTCCAGGCATTTTGTTTTTTATCTCTTGTTTGCTGGTCAATTCCCGCATGATAATAATCGGAGCCTATTTTGTTCTTTCTCAGAAACAACGAAATTTCTTTTGTTGTTCTTCGTTTACGAACATAAATTATCGCACTTCCATTTAAATTAGATGCAATTTTTAGAATCCTTTGAAGCTTATCTTCTTCTTTAGCAACATAATAAATCAAGTTTTTTCGTTCAAAGCTACTCCGAAAAACATTCTCGGATTTAAAATTCAGTTTTTCCTGAATATCAATGACAACTTCTTTGATTGCTGTTGCTGTTAATGCAATCACAGGAGTTTCGGGAATATATTTTCGCAGTTCGGCAATTCGAAGATAGGGAGGCCTGAAATTATATCCCCATTGCGAAATACAATGAGCTTCATCAACCGCAAGAATGTTGACATTCATCTTTTTAACACTTTCGATAAATCTTATATTTTCTAAGCGTTCGGGTGAAACATAAAGGAACTTAATGTTTTCATAGATACAGTTATTCAGGTGTATTTCGATTTCGTTATGGTGCATGCCCGAATGAATTGCAAGGGCTTTTATCCCTCTTTTCTTTAAATTTTCAACCTGATCTTTCATTAATGCAATCAGAGGAGTTACTACTATGCAAATTCCGGTTTTTGAAAGAGCAGGTACTTGAAAACACAGCGATTTACCGCCTCCGGTAGGAAGTAAAGCAAGCGTATCTTTACCTGCTAAAATTGAATTGATTACATCTTCTTGAAAAGGTCGAAAACTTGTAAACCCCCAATATTTAACAAGAATTTGTTTAATTGTCACTTCA
>CAZBSL010000123.1:5270-8932 GCA_964494265.1 uncultured Bacteroidales bacterium | reverse complement strand
TATTTTTGATATTGATATAAACGTATTCCCCGACTGGGCAAAAATAAATTGATTTTAAAATGCCGTCAAATATTATACTTGCAAAAATCAATATCTTAAATAATTTATTAATTTAGCGATCATAGGAATTATTAATTTGAAATAAAATATTAGTTTATTATTATATGAAAATTAAAATAGCACTCATTAATATTATTTCTTTGTTTATATTAAATTCTGTTCTTCAATCACAGAATTTCGTATCATCTAACCTCCCAATCATAATTATTGAAACAAACGGACAAACCATTCCTGACGAGCCTAAAATTACCGTCGAAATGGGTATAATTTTTAATGGCTCTGGCCAGAGAAATTATGTTTCCGATCCCTTTAATAATTATAACGGACTTGTTGGAATCGAAAAACGAGGTTCATCTTCGCAGATGTTCCCAAAAAAACAATATGCTTTTGAAACTCGTGATTCAGAGGGTTTGAGCATTGATGTTTCATTACTTGGAATGCCCGAAGAAAATGATTGGATTTTATATGCACCTTATAGCGATAAATCATTAATGAGAAACGTACTTGCCTATAAATTAGCAAACGATATGGGCTATTATGCTTCACGAACCTGCTTTTGTGAAGTCGTTTTAAATGACGAATACATGGGGGTTTATGTTCTGATGGAAAAAATTAAAAGAGATAAGAACAGAGTTGATATTGCAAAAATTGATGAAAACGATCTCTCGGGCGATTCATTAACCGGAGGTTATATTATTAAGATTGATAAAACAACCGGAAGTAGTGTAGATGGTTGGTACTCCGACTTTCCACCCTTTCCGGGTGCATGGCAGGACATTTTTTACCAATACCATTATCCTAATGCCGATATAATTCAATATGAGCAGGAAGAATATATAGAAGATTTCATTTACCAATTTGAATCAATAATGGATAGTGATGAATTTAACGATCCTGAAACAGGTTATCCTTCAATTATTGACATAAACACTTTTACCGATTTTATAATTGTTAATGAGCTTGGAAAAAATGTTGATGGATATCGATTGAGTACTTATTTACATAAAGACCGTGAAAGTATAGACGGAAAATTAAAAATGGGGCCGGTTTGGGATTTTAATCTTGCCTTTGGAAATGCTGATTATTATGAAGGATATAATACCGAAGGTTTTATGATAACATACTCCATCAATTATGATAGTTATGTTAAGCCATTTTGGTGGGAAAAACTGATGAGCGATGCGGCATTTTTTCAGAATAATGTACTTCGTTGGAATATATTTAGGCAGGATATATTGCATCTCGATTCACTATTAAACTATATTGATTGCACAGCCGAATTTCTTGACGAATCGCAAGACAGAAACTTTGACCGATGGCCGATACTTGGTCAATATGTTTGGCCAAATTATTTTATTGGAGATACTTACGAAGAAGAAATTCAGTATTTAAAAGAATTTGTTACTGAAAGAATTGAATGGCTTGATGTGCAATTTAAAATTCAACCGATTATTACGGAAATTAATTATCATTCTTCACCCGAATTTAATGCCGGCGATTGGTTGGAAATTTATAATCCTACCAATCAGGATTTAGATGTTTCAAATTGGACACTCAAAAACGATGAAACCGTTTTTTATGTTATTCCATATTCAACAATAATTCCGGCCGATTCCTTTCTCGTTATTTGTGAAAATGTTTCTCAATTTATTTCCATCTATCCCGAAGATATTAATTGCATAGGAAATTTATATAACAGTTTCAACAATCACGGAACAAGCATTAAATTATTTCCACCTGATCAATTTCCAGTTGATATGCTTACTTTTACTGACACATTACCATGGCCGACAACAGCTAACGGAAGTGGAAAAACTATTGAGTTAAATAAATATCTTAGTGATAATTCAAAACCTGAAAACTGGCGTGCAAGCCTTAATATTGGAGGTTCTCCAGGCAGAAGAAACCCGACTTTCAATGAATTGAATCTTTATATTAATGAATTTATGGCAAGTAACGATTCCGCTTTTCCCGGCCCTCAAAATGATTATCCTGATTGGATTGAAATATACAATGCCGGAGATGAAAATATTATGCTTGGCGGTTTTTATTTGTCGGATAACCTTGAAAATATCGAAGACAGATTTCAAATACCTGATATTTACCCCGATTCGGTTACTATTGCTGCCGGTGGATATTTAGTTTTTTATGCCAATGGTTCAACTTCAAGTGTTTTAAATTTGAATTTTAAATTAAGCTCAGGGGGCGAATCCGTAGGATTTTGGGGAACAGATGGAATTTCTGTTATCGACACAATTTCTTATGAGCAACAAATTACCGATTATTCTTTCGGGCGATTTCCCGATGGAACCATCGAGTGGTTTATCATGCCAAATTTCACTCCCGGTTTTCCTAACATCCAACCTTCACAAACCATTGAAATACACTCAGGTTATCAATTCGTGTCTTCATATTTTTCTCCTGAAAACCCTGATATGCTTGAAGTCATTTCCGAGTTACTGACTGACGATTTGACCTTTGTGAGAAATTCGGAGGGAGAAGTTTTAAGAAAAATAGGTACGAATTGGATTAATGGTATTGGTGATTGGGTTGTAACAGAGGGGTATTTGATAAAATTCAATGGAAACGGACAGTTTACAATGAGCGGAGAAATTCCACCTCCAACTACTCCCATAAATCTAAAAGAAGGTTTCCAGTTTGTTAGCTATTTGCCGGTTTACGAAATGGATGCATTAGATGCTTTTGCTTCAATCCTCGGAGAAAAATTATCCTTTGTCAGGAACTCTTCAGGAATGATTTTGCAAAAAATAGGCCCTAATTGGATCAATGGAATTGGAAATTGCAAATCTAATGAAGGATATTTAATTAAAATGAATGAAGCAGAAACTCTAATTTATCCGGAATGAAAATTGTTGAGTTGCAAAAAATATTTGAAATCTGAAATTTGAAACCCAAAAACCAAACTCTAAATAAACTATTATGAAAAGATCACAAAACGAAATTCACGACAAAAACGAAATTATTAATTTTTTATCGGAAACAAATATTTGCAGAATTGCATTTTTTGATAAAACTTATCCTTATGTTGTTCCGGTTCACTTTGTTTTCAACGATGATTGTATTTATTTTCATTGTGCAAAAGAGGGAAAAAAAATCAACCTGATAAAACAAAACCCAAAGGTATGTTTTGAAGCAGATAAAGAAAACGCAATTATTCCAAATGAAAAGGCATGTAGATGGAGTTCAGATTTTATAAGCGTAATTGCTTTTGGTACTGCGAGTTTCTTAAAGAATAATAGTGAAAAGGAAAAAGCATTATCATTATTATTGAAGAAATTTTCGGGAAGAGCAGACTGGGAATTCAGTAAGGCAAACCTTGATGAAGTATCTGTTGTTAAGATAGAAATTTGCGGAATAACAGGAAAACACTCATGAAATATTAAAAGATAAAACCTTTTTAAAAAAATGTTTTTATTTTTCAATCTAATAAATTAAAAGCATAAAATTAATTTCAGTTTTTGCCGATAAGGAGATAATTTTTCTATTTTTGTTTAATAATCAGGTATGTTTTATTGCCTTAATTTACAATATTTATGGAAAATAAATTAAACCAAATAGTTCTAATTCCGACAGATTTCTCC
>CAZBSL010000123.1:2800-5170 GCA_964494265.1 uncultured Bacteroidales bacterium | reverse complement strand
AATATTTATGGAAAATAAATTAAACCAAATAGTTCTAATTCCGACAGATTTCTCCGAAGTTTGTCAAAATGCAATTGACCACGGAACCGAAATTGCCGAATTCTTAAATTATAAAGTATGTTTATTACACGTTATAAATAAGGAAACTAAGAATCAATTAAAAAAGGAGAATAAAGGAGTTGATTCAATAGAATCTAAATTAAAAGATTTATGCACTTCTATTTCAAATAAATCAAAAGTTAAGGCAGAATATAAAATATGTGAGGGAAGTATTTTTACTGAAATTCACAAAGTAAGCTCTGAGATTAAGGCAAATCTTGTTGTTCTCGGAACTCACGGAAAAACCGGTTTACAACATCTCTTCGGAAGCTTTGCCCTTAAAGTAGTAACCAAATCTCCTATTCCTGTTGTTGTTGTTCAAAAGCGATCATTTGACGAAGGTTATAAAAAAATTATTTTCCCTATAAGCGATTTCACGGAGGATAGGCAAAAAGTTATGATAGCAATTTATATTGCCAAAAAATTTAATTCCACAATAAATATTTTTAAAATTCATCAAACCGATCCGGGAATCTCAAGTAAAATTGAAATATCTAAAAATCAAATTGAAGAAGTTTTCAAAAAATATAATATTCCTTATACAATTGAAACCTCAAAAAAACATCAACATTTTGCAAAACAAGTGATTGATTATTCAATTGCCCAAAATGCCGATTTAATTATGATTATGACCGAACCGGATATGTATTCACCTGATTTTAACATTAGTCTCTGGGATGAAAAATTAATGTTCAACGAATCTCAGATTCCTGTTATGTGTATTAATCCCGTTCAGTTAGGTAAAATTTATTATGACTATTTTTCATTAATGTAATTTAATTCTGAATATCTGAATAGTATTCGTATTATCTAAAATATGGACAGTCTAAAAACTATCTGGCATGATAAGCCAATTATTTTAATTATTTGGTTAGCTGTTATTTTCCGTTTACTTGCCGTAATTTTTTCCAAAGGCTTTGGAATGCACGACGATCATTTTTTGGTTCTCGAGGCATCTCAATCATGGGTTGACGGAACTGATTACAACAACTGGCTTCCAGGTAGTGATGGAAATACAACTCCATCGGGGCATAGTTTTTTCTATGTTGGTTTTCATTACATTTTGCTTTCATTTTTGAAATTTCTGGGATTAGATAACCCACAGGCAAAAATGTTTATAATCCGGTTTTTACATGGAGCATTTTCACTCCTGACTGTTTATTACGGATATAAAATTGCCGAAAAACTTTCTAATAAAAGAACTGCTTCAATCATTGGTTTACTTCTTGCAATTTATTGGTTTATGCCTTTTGTGAGCGTAAGAAACCTTGTGGAAATTGTTTGCATTCCATTTTTAATTTACGGGACATATTTATTGATTGATATAAAAAATAGAAAAAAAATATTACTTGTATATTTTATTTCAGGGATAATTTTCGGACTGGCTTTTTCGATCAGGTATCAAACAATAATGTATTGTGGCGGTGTCGGCCTTGCAATTTTGATACAAAAAAAATGGAGAGAAACTTTATTTTTTGGTGCTGGAATTCTTGTTTCAATATTCTTGATTCAAGGCGGAATTGATTTTTTTGTTTGGGGCTACCCTTTTGCCGAATTAGGCGAATATGTTTCTTATAATATCAATAATGCCTACAATTATAACACATTACCATGGTATAGCCTTATCTTATTTGTGTTTGGAATATTAATCCCTCCCATCAGTATTTTATTGTTTTTCGGCTTTTTCAGATCATGGAAAAAACATTTAATAATTTTCCTTCCAACATTAATTTTTATTGCTTTTCATTCATATTTTCCAAATAAACAGGAAAGGTTTATTTTTCCGGTCATTCCTTTTATAATAATTCTCGGAATGATAGGTTGGAATGAGTTTTATGAAAAATCAAGGTTTTGGCAAAACCGAAGAAACCTTTACAAATCATTTTGGGTGTTTTTTTGGGTAATAAATTTGATTTTGCTTCCTATAATTTCAACAATGTATTCAAAGAAAGCAAGAGTTGAATCAATGACTTACCTTTCTAAATATGAAAATATTCCATCTTTATTAATGGAAGCTACTAATGATGGGAACGACAAAATTCCTCCTCAATTTTATCTTAATCAATGGATTGAGTTATATTATTTGCCCGAAAAAGAAAAGTTAGAATCCTTAAATCTAAAATTACAATTAGTAAATACTAATGAATGGCCGGCTTTTATTATTTTTTATAATGATAAAAATTTAAACCAACGACTTGAACTAATTAATACTATAATACCAAATCTAAAATACGAAACCACTATTGAACCCGGATTTGTTGACAAAGTTTT
>CAZBSL010000123.1:0-2700 GCA_964494265.1 uncultured Bacteroidales bacterium | reverse complement strand
TTGGAGGTGATATTACAAAAGATTTCAAACAAGTTGTTCATAAATACCCTATGCTTTCGCTAAGCAACACTTACTCAATTAATGAGATTGTTGATTTCGATGAGAGAATTAAAAAAATAATTGACGAGGAATTTGAATATGTTTGTGAGTTAAAATACGATGGTGTTGCAATTAGTATTACTTATAAGAATGGCTTATTAACACAAGCCGTAACCCGTGGTGACGGAATACAGGGTGACGATGTTACAGCCAACGTTAAGACAATTAAAACAATTCCACTTCGGTTACATGGAAATTATCCTGCTGAATTTGAAATAAGAGGCGAAATTTTCTATCCACACAAAGGATTTAATAGGTTAAATGCCGAACGTTCGGAAATTGGTGAGCTTCCTTTTGCAAATCCTCGTAATGCAGCTTCAGGGACTCTGAAAATGCAGGATTCGGCAATAGTTGCAAAACGCCCGCTTGATTGTTTTCTTTATTATATTGTTGGTGAAAAGTTGCCATTTAATTCTCATTATGATAATTTAAACGAAGCTAAAAAATGGGGTTTTAAAATCTCAAATAATATTGCCATTTGTAAAAATATTTCAGAAATAAATGAATTTATCAATGATTGGAATGAGGCAAGAATTCATTTACCTTTTGATATTGACGGGATAGTTATTAAAGTGAATTCTTATCGACAGCAAGAGCAACTTGGTTTTACGGCAAAATCATCACGCTGGGCGATTGCATATAAATTTAAAGCCGAACGTGTTACAACCGAACTTTTATCAATTGCTTATCAGGTTGGCAGAACCGGTGCAATCACTCCTGTTGCAAACCTAAAACCGGTTCATTTGGCCGGAACAACCGTAAAAAGAGCTTCTTTGCATAATGCCGACATAATCAAAGAACTTGATGTTAGGATTGGAGATATGGTTTATGTTGAGAAAGGTGGCGAAATTATCCCTAAAATTGTTGGGGTCGATCTTTTACAGAGAAAAACTGATTCAAAAGCTGTGAAATTTATAACGCATTGCCCTAAGTGCAACACTTTATTAATTAAAAAAGAAGGCGAAGCAAACCATTATTGCCCGAATGAGGAAAATTGCCCACCCCAAATAAAAGGAAAACTTGAGCATTTCATTTCCAGAAAAGCAATGAACATTGAGAGTTTAGGTGAAGGAAAAATTGAGATACTTTTTGACAATAAAATTGTTAGAACTATTGCTGATTTCTATGACCTTACTGAAAAATCTTTGTTTGGGTTGGCGAAAATATTTCCTGCTGAAGATGTTAAAAAAGAGAAAAAAATTAGCTTTCAAAAAAAATCTACTGAAAATATCCTAAATGCAATTAATGCTTCAAAACAAGTTCCCTTTGAGCGGGTATTATTTGCCATTGGAATCAGGTTCGTTGGTGGAACGGTTGCTAAAATACTTGCTTTTCATTTCAAAACTGTTGATAATTTAATAAAAGCAGATTTTGAAGAATTAATTTCTGTCGATGAAATTGGTGATAAAATTGCTGAAAGTTTAATAACTTTCTTCAAAAAACCTGAGAATATTTTAATAATTGATCGTCTAAAAGTGGCAGGGCTTCAATTTGAACTTGAGAATATGCCAAAGCTTATTTCAAATAAATTGGAAGGAAAAACTATTGTTGCCAGCGGAAGGTTGACAAACTTTACTCGTGATGAAATCAAACAAACAATTGAAGTGCATGGAGGAAAAGCCATTTCTGCAATTTCCTCAAAAGTTGATTTCGTGCTAGCCGGTGAAAATATGGGCCCATCGAAATTAAAGAAAGCTCAAAGTTTGAAGATTCCAATTATTAATGAAGATGAGTTTTTGGAAATGATAAAATAAGTTAATGATAGAATGTAAAAACACTCAATTATTCGAAGTTCAACAAAAACTCCATTACATCAACTCCATCTGCATAATCAAAAAGATATGGTTGTTGGCTTTTTCCAAATGGAATTTGTTTATCAATTTCAGAATTATTGGAAATAACACATTGAATTTTCTCACTATTCGCTTCCAAATGTTTCTTTAACTCTTTTTCGTTTTTGTAATATTGATAATAAATGACAGATACAGGGGATGCAAAAGCCTCTCTTTCTTTCAATAATAGAAATCCATTATCGAGATGTTTTTCGGAATTCACCAGAAAAATGGATTTATAATAATCGTAGTTATTTTTATATTTATGATTAAAAAAGATTTGATTGAATTCTTCAATTGATTGAAAAAAAGCCTTGAACGAATAGTTTTCGGGGACAAATAATTTGGAGACATTCCGGCAGCCAAGTCCGAAATACATGAAAACATCATCTCCGAGAGCTTTTAATTCTTCAGGACTTTCATCACCTGACAAAACAGCTACACCATTCCTGTTTTTTCTAATAATATTGGGATATTTACCGAAATAATATTCAAAATATCTCGCCGTATTATTACTTCCGGTGGCAATGACAGCATCAAAATTGCTTAGAATATTATCGGAAAATTCAATTCTTTCAGAGAAATGAGGTTCAATTGCAATTAATAGCTCAGATAAAGCCGGCAATAATTTTTTATCATCGGATGAAAGTTTTCCGATAAAGTTATTTCCAGAAATCAAAACACATAAAAAATCGTGAAAGCCTACAAGAGGGATATTTCCTGCCATTACAACAGCAATGTTTTTAGGATTTTGCTGGTTGTCGGGAAT
>CAZBSL010000122.1:5013-8941 GCA_964494265.1 uncultured Bacteroidales bacterium | reverse complement strand
CCCCCTATATATTCCTTCTCTGAAATAAAGGTTTGATAAATTATATATCTCAATTTTGGAATATGCTTTTTCAATATCTGTTAAAGCATCTCCGTATTTTTCTTTTCTTGCCGAATTGGCATTAACCCATTTTTGAAATTGGTCTTCAAGCTCATTTTTCTTTTGCGAAACTTTAAGCCTTTTTAATCCTTTGGTTTGCCCGATATAATACTTCCAATAATTAGCAGTCCCTGCATGTTTTGAAGCATATTTCAAACGTACAGCTTCATCGTTATCCATATCTTCACGTATAATATCCAATTTTTCCTGACGTATTTTTACGATTGTCATATTGGTTTGGTTAACAGCCTGATCAACACCGTAAGAAGTTAAATATCTATCGGTTCCACCAGGATAACCTAATATCATTGTAAAATCATCTTTTTCGACACCAGCAACCGAAACCGGAAGATAATGCTTAGATTTCATAGGAATATTCTTATCGGAATATTCGGCAGGTGTTCCCTCGGGAGAAGAATAAACTCTAAACATTGAAAAATCGCCTGTATGCCGAGGCCACATCCAATTGTCGGTATCAGCACCAAATTTTCCGATAGATTCAGGTGGTGCCCCAACTAATCGAACATCCTTAAAAACTTCGTAAACAAAAGTGTAGTACTCGTTTCCATTATAAAATCCAACTACCCTTGCTTTGTAATGATTATCTTTGGTAGCTTCTTCAACTAATTTGCTTTTATTTTCGCTAATTTTTTCACTTCTATCTTTCTCGGTCATATCGTCGGTAACTCCGGCCAAAACCTGATCTGTTGCAGGTTCAATTCTGACAAGAAACTGCACCTTAAGCCCTTCAATTGGTATTTCCTCGTTTTTGCTTGTTGCCCAAAAACCATCGCTAAGCAAGTCGTTTTCAATTGTACTAACCGATTGGATTGATCCATAGCCGCAATGATGATTTGTTAAAATCAGGCCCTCGGGTGAAACAATTTCACCGGTACATCCGCCGCCAAAAATTATTATGGCATCTTTCAGGCTTGAATGATTAATTGAATAAATTTCTTCGGCAGTAAGTTGCAATCCCATTTTTTGCATATCAACGTAATTAAGCCTTTTGATAAGTAGAGGTAACCACATTCCCTCATCAGCTTTAACGGATGAGCCGAAACTGAATAAAATAATAAATAGAAATAATATAAGTTTTTTCATTTTTTATAAGATTTATATGATTTAATTAAATAAATTTTTCTCCTTTTTCGATTTTTACATCATTAACTATCTGTCTTATTTGTTGCTCTTCCGATTTTTTACAAATGAGCAGAATGTTATCGTTTTCAACAACAATATAATCGTCTAAACCCTGAATTACGGCTAATTTCCCGCTTGGCATATTTACAATACAATTTTTAGTATCATAAGTTATTACATTGTTTCCGACAATAGTATTCATTTTTTCATTTTTTTCACGAAAATCATAAAGCGATCCCCATGTTCCTAAATCGGACCAGCCAAAATCTGAAATCAAGACATAAACATTATTAGCCTTTTCCATAATTCCATAGTCAATAGAAATGCTTTTACAAACAGAGTAGGCTTGTTTAATAAAATTATCTTCCTCCTCAGTATTGTATATAGAAACACCTTCATTAAAAACATTATCAACCTCGGGTAAGTATTGTTGAAATGCAGTCATAATACTTTTTAGCGACCAAATAAATATTCCGGAATTCCATAAAAAATCTCCACTTTGTAGGAAAGATTTTGCTAATTCGAGATTAGGTTTTTCAGTAAATGTTTTTACTCGTCTGAGGCTTTCGTCCTTTTTTTGGATTATTTCACCATTGAATTGGATGTATCCATAACCGGTATCAGGGCGGTTAGGCTTTATTCCAAGTGTTAACAGCCAATTGTTTTGTTTGGCAGCTTCTAAGGCAATTAAAATAGTGTTTTCAAATTCTTTCTCGTTGAGAACTATATGATCAGAAGGTGCAACGATAATATTTGCATCAGGGTTTTCCGCCTGAATTCTATAATTTGCATAAGCAATGCAAGGTGCCGTATTTCGTCGTGTAGGTTCGCATAGAATTTGGTTTGCATGAATTTCGGGAAGCTGTTCTAAAATTTGGTCTTTATAAATTTTATTTGTTACGATAAGAATATTCTCTTTTGGACAAATATTTGTAAATCTTTGAAATGTTTTTTGAATAAGTGTTTCACCCGATCCCAGAATGTCGATAAATTGCTTTGGAGTAGCCTCACGGCTCATTGGCCAGAACCTTGATCCTATCCCTCCGGCCATTATTACACAATAATTATTTTTATTAATTTTCATTTGTAAATTAATTATTTGATTTTCTGCAAATATAGTAAATATTAATTATCGCTATAAAGCTCAATTATAAGAAATTAACATGGTTGAATGTTTAAATATTTATATGGTTTCATAAACAAGCATTCAAAAATCGGAGGCAAGTTTGATTAGATTTTTCTTTTTCTTGTCTTGCTTAAAAATTCCATAAATTATTTCTTCGGCTTCCCGCCTTTTTTTCCGCCACCTTTACCCGGTTTTCCAGCCTTATTTTTCATGTATTTTTCTAACTCTTTAGGGTCGATATTTTTTATGGCTTCCATATCACCGCTTTGAATTATTTTTTCAATATCAATTTCGGGTTTTTCTGTAATCTTTTTCTTGGTTTTTTCAATCGAATCTTGTCGTCTTATATTGTTAATTACTGCTGTATCAAGAGGATATAATCTCCATTCTTCGGCAGTTTCAGGTGCAACGAGATATATTTCTTCACCTTCATCTAAACCTGCCCTGACGATAATTTCATTTTCATTGGTTTTTCCCAAAATCACTTGTTTCTTACCCTTAGGGCAATAAACAAAAGAAAGGCTGTCGTTATTTTGAATACACTCAATCGGAATATATAAAACACTATCATAAACCGAAGTAATTATAGTGCTTTTTGAAGTCATCCCGGGCCTTATAATAGAATCATATTCATTGACCTGAATAGTTACTTCAAAAACTTTTGCATTTGAGTTGCGCATTTGCTGGCCGATGTTTGCTACACTTGTAATAGAGCCAGTAAAAGCCTTATCGGGAAATGCATCTACACCGATTTCAACTTCTTGTCCTTTTTTTACTTTACTTATATCAATTTCGTTAACATAAGTTTTCACGATCATCTCGGCAAGATTTGGGATTTTTGCAACAACATTATCCCAAACACTGATGGTTGACCCGACTCCTTTTTTCTGACCATCCCAACCCGATACATAAATTACCATACCTGCCTGAGGAGCATAAATTGTGAATTGCCTCATATAACCATTTAGGATTTCGAGTTCACCCTCAGCTTTTTTTAATGCAGCCCCGACTTCCTTCATATTAGCATTGGCCTTTTGTAATTTTAGCTGATAATTTTTTACTGTCTGATCATAAGTACGTTGAGTTTTTTCAAGATCAATTTGGACTTGTCGTTGTGTGGCAGGAGGTTCATATTTAGATTGATCAAGAACAATTCGTTTTTCTTCTAATGAAAATTTTAAATTAATTAATTCATTTCTTGCATTTCGTAACTCCATTGTCGTGTCTAATTGCATTTTTGTGTATTGCGACTGGAATTTTTCTAATTCAAGTTCTTTATCTTTAACCTTATTATTTAATTCGGTTCTATCAAGGCTTGCAACATATTGCCCTGAATCAACAATGGTTCCATCCGGAATTATATCATCTATTTTCAATTGATGAATTCTGACATTTCTTAAACCATCGGGGCCGTTGATTTTTTTTGAGCTTTTTGCTTCCAGTTCTCCCGTTGTGGTAACGTTAATTACAAATTCGCCGGAATTAACAGGCACTAATACTGTTTCAACATCGCTTGTTCCAGAATCTGAAAAAACCCAAACAAGGATAATAACAACAACA
>CAZBSL010000122.1:1158-4913 GCA_964494265.1 uncultured Bacteroidales bacterium | reverse complement strand
TATTATTTTCAGTCTTCTCTTAAAAATTCATTAATAATTTTTTCAACATCTATTCCTTCAGCTTCAGCTTTATAATTTCTAACAATTCTGTGGCGAAGAATTGAAAGAGAGACTGCCCGAACATCTTCGATGTCGGGTGAATATTTTCCATTAACGGCTGCATGACACTTTGCTCCAAGAAGCAAGTATTGCGAAGCTCTCGGGCCTGCCCCCCAAGTTAGATATAAATTTGCCCATTGATGAGCTTTAATAGTTCCGGGCCTTGTTTTTGAAACCAAGTTAACCGCATATTGATAAACATTGTCGGGAACCGGAATACGAAGAATAAGATTTTGGAAGTAAATAATTTCTTCAGCGTTAAGAACAATTTGCGGCTCAGCAATATATTCTGTAGTAGTGTTTTTTACAACCTTTACTTCTTCTTCGAATGAGGGATAATCAAGCCAAATATTAAACATAAATCTGTCTAATTGTGCCTCGGGTAAAGGGTAGGTTCCTTCCTGTTCAATCGGATTTTGTGTTGCCAAAACAAAAAATGGTTTGTCTAACTTATAATTTTTACCGGCAACAGTAATTGCTTTTTCCTGCATTGCTTCAAGCAAAGCCGATTGAGTTTTGGGAGGAGTACGGTTTATTTCGTCGGCAAGAATAATGTTTGCAAAAACAGGGCCTTTAATAAACCTGAATTTTCGATTTTCATCAAGAATTTCGGTTCCGATAATATCGGAAGGCATCAAATCAGGGGTGAACTGAATACGGCTGTAATTTAATCCTAAAACTTTTGCAATAGTATTTACTAATAAAGTTTTAGCAAGGCCGGGAACCCCAACAAGTAAACCATGGCCCCTACTAAAAATTGAAATTAACACTTTTGAAATCACTTCATCCTGGCCAACAATTGTTTTGGCAATTTCCGTCTTTAAATTTTTATATTTTTCTACAAAAGCATCAACTGCTTCTACATCTGATTTATATTGCATGGAATTTTTTATCTTGTGTTTTTAAAAATTATTCTTCTTCAAACCAATCATATTGAAAATCGCAGTCTTCATATTTTTCATTAATCCTTACATATGATTTTTTGATTTTATTTTTAACCCATTCATTAACAATTTGCATTTTCTTATCCTCAAGTGCCCAATTTTGAATTCTGTCATAATCTTCCGACAGGTTTGCCCGATGGGGTAAAGTTCTTTTATCAAGCCTAAGCAACCGAAAAGCATCTTTTCCATCGAAGGTTTTCATTGGAACAGGATTAGAAATTTCTCCGATTTTCAGGTTATTAATAACGAAAAGCACCTGTGGGTCTAGTTGATCTTCTTCAAATTTGCTTGTTCCCGTAACTTGGTTTACCATTATGCCTCCATTAATTTTTCCCGGATCGTCAGAATATCTTTTAACGGCATCTTCAAAGCTTATTGAATCCATTTTTATAAGATTCGCAATACTATCTAATTTGATTTGAGCTTCTTGTAGATCATAAGGTGATACTTTCGGTTGAAGTAAAATATGACGCACATTCACATATTCGCCTCGGCGTTCAATTAGTTGAACAAGATGAAAACCTGCTTCTGTTTCAAAAACCTCAGAAATTTCATCGCCATCATCAAGGCTAAAGGCCACAGCCTCAAATTGGGGATACATTTCGCCACGCCCAAACATTCCGAGTTCGCCACCGTTTTTAGCTGAACCGGGATCGTCGGAATATAAAATTGCAAGAGTTGAAAAATTTTCTCCGTCAAGTATTCTTGCCTTAAAAGTTTCCAGCCTTTCCTTGACTTTTAGTTTTTCTTCAAGGCTTATTGGTGGCTCAATTACAATTTGAGAAATCTCAACCTCTGAATTAATTAATGGTATGCTGTCTTTTGGGATTTTTCTAAAAAAAGATTTTACTCCCGAAGGAGTAATGCCTACGTCTTGTGCAATTGCTTGTCTGACGGCTTCTACCAGCATTTGATCTTTGATTAATTCACGAAACTCTTCTTTAATTTCAATTATCGATTTTTCATAAAATTCTTCCAACTTTTCTTGTGAACCAAATTGTGAAATAAAATGGCGTAATCTTCTGGTGATTTCAGCTTCAACTCTGGCTTCGGTAACTTCTACACTATCAATTTCAGCCTGTGCCAACAATAGCTTTTGAAATAAAAGATTTTCAAGTATCTGGCATTTTATTGAAGTACTGCTTGCTTGCAATCTTCCCTGCATTTTATATTGAAAAAATTGTGATTCAATATCTGAGGACAATATTGCATTTTTCCCTACAACTGCAATAACCTGATCGATTACTTTGTTTTGTGAAAAGCTTTGAATGCTTAATAAAGAAATAAGCAAGATGCCTATGATTAAAATTTTGTTTTTCACTATTTTATAAATTATTGTTATCATTCATATATAAACCACAATATTAATACTTTATTATAAGTAAATAAATTAAAATGATTAATTTTTATTAAAAAATGAATTTAGATTATTCCTTGATAACAATTTATGAACTCTTTATTAAAGTGGATTCAAAAAATGCCTTGCGATAACACAAATAATTCTAACAGGTATTATTAAATTGCTACATTGTTATATTTCAGCCATTTTAATGGGTTTAATAATTTTACAGATCGGCCAATGGCTTAGCACCTAATAAAATTGACATTATTGCAAATCTAACTTGTGAATGCAATAAAGGTTTTTAACTCCTTAATGTATTTATCTTTCTCTTTTAAAATACATTAAATGGCCGGGGATAACTAATGCAATAAACCATGCAATAGCATCCAACAGCATTTGGTCTCTTAAAACAAAATAGGAACAAATATACGCTAAGGCTCCAAAAACAATGCCTCCCAAAATAATCAATCTATACCTGAGTATTATTCCGCTTACAACAATTGAAAAAGCTGTAATCACCATAAATATGGGATGCTGAAGAGTAAAATTGACTTCATGCAAAACATTAAAAATAATCAGATTAGTTAGCATCAAACTAATAAAAAATGCTATCCAAATATAACGCAATGACAAACCAATATAAGTAGTAACTTTTTTCTTTTGCCTGATAATATAGAAAATGGTGAAACCAAGCGCTATAATTGGAAGTAGAGGATTAGCAAATTTTAAAATTCCATGAACTCTATTTGGTAAAAATAAAACCTCATTTAAATAATTACATAAACAACTAATCGACATTGCATAACCCCAAACAATGATAAGAATTCCATAATTTTTCAACTTGTTTTGTGAAGCTCTAATTTTTTCATGATTCACGTTTAGAGATATTTCTTCGTTGGTTGATTCGGACTTTGTTTGTTTTGTATCCATAATTAGGAAAATTAAATAATTCAAATTTATTAATTGCAAATCTATTTAGGTTTGAAATAAAAAGCTAATTGTTTATATTTTTCTTGGTTCATTATTTTTAGATATGAAACGTTTTATTAAATTTGTGAAATATTTGATTGTATTTTTTTTATTAATACTTTTTGTTAGTTGCTTCACCTTATTAAATATTCCTTAATAATTATTTTAAGTTTCACAGCCTTACAAACATTTGCTTCTCCTGAAAAAGATGAAATAACTCAATGTAAAATTGATAAAATCAAACAAATTATCAACTCACAAAACAATCACACAAGCGATTCATTATGCATTCTAAATGTAAGTCTGGGAAATTTCTACGCAAGTCAAATGAAATATGACTCTGCTTATAAATATTATGACCGTTCATTGAGAATAGCGAATGAAACTTCAAATAAGCAACA